>JALZJQ010000004.1 GCA_030859685.1 Actinomycetota bacterium
CCATGTTTGCGACTAGTGAGTCATCGGCGAACGCGGTGAGGGCCAGAACCTGAACCTCGGGGTGTGCCTTCTTGATCGCCTTTGTCGCTTCTACGCCGTCCATGACGGGCATGTTCATATCCATCAACACGATGTCTGGGCCGAGCTCGTCCACCGCCTTCACAGCCTCTTCGCCGTTGGTGCCCTCACCCACGACCTCGAAGTCGTCGCGCAGGTTGATGAGCTGGCGGAGACTCTTGCGGACGGGAGCGTTGTCGTCGACCAGAAGGACCCTCACCGTGAGCTCATCTCATCGTTTCGAGCCTTGTCCTCGCGCGCCGGGGATTCCAACGGCCAGCTGAGAGTGAACTCCACGCTCTCGTCTGCGGTTCGAACGTCGATCCGTCCACCGATCGATAGGGCGAGCCGCGAAGCGATGTAGAGACCCAGGCCGACACCGTCCGAGGTCGCCTTGGGCCCCCTTTGAAATGCCGTGAACAGGTTCCTCGTGTCGAGTTCGACCGGGAAGGATCCAGCATTGCGAACGCTCACGCGAACCTGCCCGTCTTCTACAGAGGCTTGGAGAAAGATCTCGCCCTTATCCTGCGCGTGCGACACCGCGTTCTCGAGCAGGATGCCTATCACTTCTTTTACCGCCAGCCCATCGACGCAGACGAGCATGTCGGGAACCGGGGCGATCGTGAGTGCGCCCGACTCCTTGAACCCCTTCGCGCCACCGTGGATCAGGTCAGGCAAGAACGCATCCTGCTTGGCGGACGCCAACTCTGCACGGGCCCCCGCAAGGATGCGATTGATGAGGCCGGCTAGTTCCTGGGCCCGGTCATGCGCGGTCGACATCATCTCTTTCTGCGTGGAAGGGTCGATCTTCTCCAGGTTCTTGATCAAGGTGTGGAGATTGCCGACGATGGCTGCAAGTGGCGTCTTCAGTTCGTGAGACACCATTGCGAAGAACATCTCTTTGGATCGCTGCGCCTTGCGCATCGCTTCCACGAGCCTGGCGTCGCCGAGGGCCAAGCCCGCGTGTTGCGCAAAGGCCTGTAGTACCTCGCGTTCGGTGTGGGAATAGCGGCGACCCTGGGTGTAGGAGGCGACCACGAGGCTGCCGACGGGCTTGCTCCCTTCGTGCACCGGGGCGCCCATGGCGGCAGCCAGGCCATCCTTCACGAAGTCGGGCAAGGCAGCGCCGGATCTGGCGTAGTCCTCCCACACGACGAGACGGTTCTCGAGGATGGCCAGGCCCCCCGCTCCTTCGCCGATCTTGGTGCGGCGGAGGGAGTCGAAGAGCGCGGCCTTCACCCCGCATGAGGAGACGATGATGCAGTGCGAGGGATCGTCTTCATCGATCAATCGCAGTCCGACGACCTCGTCGTCGAGTAGCTCACAGGCACCGGATGTGATCGTGTCCAGGACCTCCTGGAGGGGAGCGTGATGCGAGATAGAGCGCTGGATCCGGGCGAGCTTTTCGAAGAGGCGTTGCCTCTGCAGAAGGTTCTCTATGAGCGTCCTGCTGGCTTCCTCGTATTCGTCCATAAAGCACTCCCGATGACCCGCGCTGGCAAGTCGCCCGACGGTTCGGCCAAAACCGTCGAACGCCTCATTAGGTTAATCGGCAGCGTGACTGAGACCCTGAATCCGACCTTGCCGTTCCCTGCCAAGATGGATCCCAGACTTCTGGTCGTAGGTCGCTAACTGGAAAGTCATGGAAGGGAGGTGTCGAGCATGCGCGACGAGATCCGCCTTACTTCGTATACGCACGGGGGAGGCTGAGCTTGCAAGCTCGGTATCGACGAGCTGGCGCAGGTCCTGCGTCACGTGACTACCGATCATCACGACCCCAAACTCTTGGTCGGCCTCGACGCGCCCGATGACGCGGCCGTCTATCAGATAGCGCCCGACGTGGCTATCGTGCAGACCGTCGACTTCTTCACCCCCATCGTCGACGACGCCTACTCATGGGGGCGCATCGCCGCGGCAAATGCGCTGTCGGATGTCTACGCGATGGGTGCCAGTCCCAAGACGGCTTTGAACCTCGTCGGCTGGCCTCGTGACCTTGGTTTCGAGCTCCTTGGCGCGGTCATCGAGGGAGCCGGCGACGCCTGTCACGAGGCAGGGGTTGCGGTTGTCGGGGGGCACTCGATCGACGACCCCGAGCCGAAGTTTGGTCTCTCGGTCACGGGGACCGTCCATCCCGACAGGATCGTGACGAAGACGGGGGCCACGAGCGGGTGCGAGCTCGTTCTCACCAAGCCACTCGGCATGGGGATCATCTCGAGCGGTATCAAGGCCGGAAAGACGACGGAGGAAACCGAGCAGCGAGCGATCCGGATCATGTCCGCCCTGAATCGTTCGGCGTGCGAGGCCATGGTCGAGGTGGGGGCGGAGGCGGCGACGGACGTCACCGGGTTCGGTCTCGTGGGGCACTTGTTGCAGATGCTCGACGGACGCCTGGATGCCGATCTTCACTACTCGAGCATCCCCCTGCTCGAGGACGCCGTGGGGTTGGCTGCCGCGGGGGTCTTCCCAGAAGGAAGCCGGCGCAACCGGGCCGCGGGGGAGGGCCGGGTTCGGGCCGCAGGGGTGGGGGAAGCACCCCTCGCCCTGCTGTACGACGCCCAGACCTCCGGTGGCCTCTTGATCGCGGTCGCGCCTGAGAAAGTGGACCGTCTGATGAGATCGCTCTCCGAGCGGGGTGTGGAAGATGCCGCCAGGATCGGCGAGTTGAAGTCTGGAGTTGGAAGGGTCCGGGTTGGCTGACGTCGTTCGGTTAAGCCGCGTGCTCGCGGACGAGATGGTCGAGCATTGCCTCCAGGGCCGTCCGAACGAGGCGTGTGGGATCCTCGCCGCCTCGAACGGCGACATCACGAAGGTCTTCCGCATGACGAATGCCGCCGGGAGCCCAGTCCGCTACGCGCTGGACTCCCAGGAGCAGTTCGCCGCCTACAAGAAGCTCGAGGAGTCTGACTGGGATCTAGGGGGTGTTTTCCACTCCCACACGCGCACGGAGGCTTATCCATCCCCCACCGACGTACGCCTGGCCAGCGAGGACGTCCCGTATGTGATCGTCTCCCTCGCCGCCGACCCCCCCATGATCCGTGCCTTCAGGATCGTGAAGGAAAGCCTGATCGACGACGACGGGCGCATCGAGGAGGTAACCGTGGTCGTCGAGGAGCGGGAAGGAGACGGCGCGTCCGGCGGTTGACTACGATGGACGAATTAGCACCATTTACAAGGAGGCAATGTGTCCGTCGAAGTTCGGATCCCGACGGTGTTCCGTAGGTTCACCAATCAGGAGGCTGTGGCCAGGCTCGAGCCCGGGACCATCGCCGACCTCGTCGCGCAGCTCGAACGGCGTTACCCCGGTATCGGCGGCCAGCTCCTGGCAGAAGATCGGCAGCTGCACCGGTTCATCAACGTCTATCTGAACGACGAGGACATCCGCTACCTGAACAAGCTCGAAACCGAAGTGTCCGAGGGGGATACGGTCTCGCTCCTGCCGTCCGTCGCGGGAGGCTGAGAGCATCCGATGAGATTCAAATCGATCCTGGATACGGTGGGCAACACCCCCCTGGTCCAGGTCCCGAGCCTGTCCCCTCGTCCTGAAGTGAGGTTGTGGGTCAAGCTCGAGGGCCAGAATCCGACGGGTTCGGTAAAGGATCGCATCGCGGTGGCGATGGTCGAAGCCGGCGAAGCATCGGGTGCACTCACGAAAGACAAGACGATCCTCGAGCCCACCTCGGGCAATACGGGGATCGCCCTGGCCATGGTGGCGCGCATCCGCGACTATCGCTTCACGGCTGTTATCCCCGACAACGCAAGTCGCGAGCGGATCCAGCTCATGGAGGCCTTCGGCGCGCACCTCGTTTTCTCCGACGGTGACAAGGGCACGAACGGAGCCGTCGCGCTCGCGCAGGAGATGGCAGCCGATGGTCGTTACTACATGCCCTTTCAGTATGGCAATGACGCGAACGTTCAAGCGCACTACCAGGGAACCGGCCAAGAGATCATCGACGACCTTCCCGAGGTGAAAGCGTTCGTCGCGGGCCTCGGCACCGGCGGCACGCTGACGGGAGTTGGACGCAGGCTCAAGGAGCACAACCCCGACGTGAAAGTGGTCGCAGCCGAGCCGGAGCTCGGCGAGCTCGTGTACGGGCTGCGCTCGCTCGACGACGGCTATGTCCCGCCGATATTCGACCCGGACATCCTCGATGGCAAAGTCAAGGTTCGCGCTAGAGACTCGATACTGTGGACTCGCGAGCTGCTCGGTCGCGAGGGGATCTTCGCCGGTATCTCAGCGGGCGCAGTGATCTGGGTGGCACAGCGAGTGGGCGAACGGCTGGCGGCAGACGGTGGAGGCGATGTCGTTTGCCTGCTCCCGGACGCCGGATGGAAGTACCTTTCAACCGAGGCGTGGACGCAGGACATAGACACTGCGGAGAGCCAGGTGGAGGAGGTTCTGTGGTGGTAGATCGATCCGAACGACCGATCGGGATGTTCGATTCCGGTGTCGGTGGGTTGACGGTCGCTCGAGCCCACATCGATCTTCTTCCTCACGAGAACCTGATCTACTTCGGCGACACGGCGCGTTGCCCCTATGGGCCGCGCCCGCTCGAGGAGGTCCGCAAGTTCGCTCTCGAGATCACCGACGCGCTCGTGGAGGAGGACGTAAAGATGCTTGTCGTGGCGTGCAACTCCGCAGCTTCGGCCGCTCTTCATGAGATGCGAGAACGCTACGTCGTCCCCATCGTTAGTGTCATAGAGCCCGCCGTTAGGTCGGCGATCGCGATCAGTCGCAACCGTCGCATCGGCTTGATCGGAACCGAGGCAACGGTCAACTCGGGCGCCTACGAGCACGCGGTTGCCGACACGAAGGCGAACGTGTTCCTTGCAGCCCAGGCATGCCCGCGCTTCGTGGACTTCGTCGAACGGGGGGATACGTCATCAGATGAGTTGCTCGACGTGGCGCGCGAGTATCTCGAACCGATGAGAAAGTCAGAGGTCGATACGCTCATCCTTGGATGCACGCACTACCCACTACTGACCGGAGTGCTGCGCTATGTGATGGGTGATGACGTGGTGCTGATCTCGAGCGCGGAGGAGACCGCCAACCAGGTCTACGCAGAGTTGCGCGATGCAGATCTGCTCAACCGTTCGACGCAGACCGGAACCCATAGATTCATCGCCTCGAGCGAGCAGGGGATCTCCGGTGAGTTGGGAGCGCGGTTCCTCGGCCCCGAGTTCAAAGCAGTGGAGTACAGACCCTGGGACAAACCGTGACCCTGGCGCTCACCATCCTCGGATCGTCCGGGATCTATGGGACCCCCACCCGCGCGGCGTCCGGGTATCTGGTCGAAGTTGATGGCTCGCAGCTGTGTCTCGATGCGGGCGCGGGCACGTGGAGGAACCTGTTGACGCTTACGGACTACCCGTCGATCGGCGGGATCGTGTTGACCCATCGACATCCGGATCACACTTCGGACGTCTTCCAGGCGTTCCACGCCCGCCAGTACGGCCAGGCCGAACCGCTCTCGCCCATCCCTCTGTGGGCTCCCGCTGAGACGGCCGAGGTTCTTCAGGCGTACTCCCCGGAGATCTCGAACAGCTTCGACTTTCGCGTGATCGCCGAAGGCGAGTCGATCGAGTTCAACCGGGCGTCGCTCTCGTTCGTGAGGATGGCCCACCCTCCTGTGACGCTGGGGGTGCGGATCGAGCATGGGGGCAAGGTGTTCGCCTACTCGGCGGATTCCGGTCTCGACGCAGATTTCGAAACGCTTGCTCGTGGTGCCGACCTGTTCGTGTGCGAGGCGACCTTTCAGGATGCAGACGATCCGTGGCCGGGTCATCTGAGCGCCTCGCAGGCCGGTGGACTGGCCGCGAAGGCGGACGCCGCGCGTCTTGTCACCACTCATCTCCCTCCTGGCCGCGATCACGAGCGCACGCTCGCCGAGGCTCAGGAGGCGGCCGGCTCGATCCCGGTGGAGCTGGCCGAAGACCTACGGAGGTTCGAACTGTGACGGATCGTTCTTACGGGCGCAGCGATGATCAGCTGCGGCCGGTGACGATGGTGCCCGGGTTCATGCCCTATGCGGAGGGCTCGTGCTTGATCGAGATGGGCGATACCAAAGTGATCTGCACGGCCACCGTGGAGGACTCGGTCCCGCGGTGGATGAAGGGGAGCGGGAAGGGGTGGGTCACGGCCGAGTACTCGATGCTGCCGCGGTCCTCGCCGGAACGCATCTCGCGCGAGGTCAATCGGGGTCGTCCCTCCGGCCGGACGCAGGAGATCCAGCGTCTCATCGGGCGTTCGTTGCGAGCGATCACGGACCTGGACGCCTTGGGTGAGCGCAGCGTGTTGATCGACTGCGACGTCCTTCAGGCCGACGGTGGGACGCGCACGGCTTCCATCACCGGCGCGTTCGTCGCCCTTCAGGAAGCGCTGTCGAAGGTGAGCGAGGGCGATACCTCACCGCTGATGGATTCGGTCGCAGCCATCAGCGTCGGCATCGTCGGCGGGCAGTCTGTTCTGGATCTCGATTACTCCGAGGATTCAACCGCACAGGTTGACATGAACGTCGTGATGACGGGGGCGGGCAAGCTCGTCGAGGTCCAAGGAACCGCCGAACAGGGGACCTTCGAGCGCTCTGAGCTCGATGCGTTGATGGATCTCGCGACGACCGGCGTTGCCACCCTGACGGCCGAACAGGAAAGGGCCCTGGGCGCCCCCGAGCAAGAGTGAGAGCGGTCTTCGCGTCGCGTAACCGTCACAAGGTGGAACAGGTGGAGTTCCTGCTCGAGAAGGTAGAGATCATCCCACTCGACGAGCTGGCCCCCGATCTCGTATTGGAGGAACCCTTCGAGACGTTCGAAGCCAATGCCCTCGCGAAGGCACGCGCTGCGACGAAGGCGACCGGACTCCCGTCGATCGCGGACGATTCCGGGATACAGGTCGACGCTCTGGACGGTGATCCGGGTGTCCGCTCCGCGCGCTTCGCGGGAACGGGCGCAACCGACGAAGCCAACAACGCGAAGCTCGTGGCCCTACTGGAAGACGTCCCGGAGGACGAGCGGAAATGTCGCTACGTTTGCGCGGCTGTTTGCGTGTGGCCCGGTGGGACCGAGGTGGTAGCCCTGGGGTCGTGCGCCGGGCGTGTGATCCTCGAAGGGCGTGGAACGCTGGGATTCGGCTATGACCCCCATGTGATCCCCGATGGGGACAAGCGCACGATGGCCGAGATCCCTCTCGAGGAGAAGCTGACGTTCAGCCATCGAGGGCGCGCGTTCCGAACACTCGCCCACAAGCTGGATGTGTACGCGTGAGCGCTCCCGACTTCGGAGATCTCAGCCGGATGATCTCCGGACTGCGGCGACCCCACGAAGACAAACCACTGCGCGAGACAGAAGTAGTGGAAGAGCCATTCGGGCAGTTCGCTGCGTGGATGGCCGCTGCCCTCGATGCGGGCTTGGCGTTTCCGAACGCGATGACTCTCGCTACTGCGTCGCCTGATGGCCATCCCTCCGCGCGCATCGTGCTGCTGAAGGGATTCGACGAGCGCGGTTTCGTTTTCTTCTCGAACTACGAGAGCACCAAGGGCCGGGAACTCGCGTCGAATCCACGCGCTGCGCTCGTCTTCTACTGGTTCGAGCTCGAGCGCCAGGTCCGCATCACCGGTGTGGTCGACCAGCTCGCGGGGCGGGAGTCCGACGAGTACTTCGCATCGCGACCGGTGGGCAGCCGGGTCAGCACGTGGGCGTCACGCCAGAGCGAGGTGATCGGGGATCGGTCCGCTCTGGAGTTGGCCGCGGCCGAGGTGAGAAGCCGCTATCCGGCAGGCGACATCCCCCGGCCCCCCCATTGGGGCGGCTACCGCCTGGTCCCGAATGATGTGGAGTTCTGGCAAGGCCGGGCGGACCGGCTCCACGATCGCCTCCGTTACCGCAGAACAGGCGACGGCGACTGGCTCCTCGAGCGCCTATCTCCCTGACCCGCATCTGTTCACGAAACCGGCGGCCAGAGTGGCCGCATCATCGTGGCGGGAGACGCCTCACAGTAATGTGTGTTGGTGAAACCGGTTCTTTGCGTTCGTCATCAGGCATCGGCTCCGCTGGGCGTTATCGAGGCGGTCTTCGAGGACAGAGGCGTCCCCTTCCGATATATCGATGCCTGGCAGCAGCCCGAGTGGCCGGACCCCCAGGATGGCTCGGGGGTGATCGTCCTCGGCGGCGAGATGAACGCCGACGAACTGGATCGGTACCCCTTCCTCGCTGCGGTCCGAACCTTTTCGGCTTCAGCGGTAGAGGCACGGGTCCCGTTCCTCGGAATCTGTCTGGGTGCTCAGATCCTCGCCCGAGCTCTCGACGCAAGCGTGGTTCGCGCTCCGGTGCGTGAGATCGGCTTTCGCAGGATCCGCCCCACGTCCGAGGGCCGCGATGACCCACTGCTGGATGGATTCGGAAGCGATGTCAGCGTGTTCCAGTGGCACGAGGACACCTTCCACCTCCCTCGGGGCGCCACACATCTGTATGCCAGTGATGACGTTTTGCAGCAGGCGTTTCGATTCGACAACGCATACGGTGTGCAGTGGCATTTCGAGGTGACGGAAGGCATCATCGCTGCGTGGTGTGACGAGACCCCCCCACAACGACTGAATGGCTACTGGGGTGTCACCAAGGAAGAGTTGGTGCAGCAGGCGCGCGACCATCTTCCCGCCCAACGGGCTGCGGCTGAGAAGACGGTCGCGCGCTGGCTCGACCTAGCGGCCTAGTTGTCCTCCTCGAGCTTCTCCCCAAGATCACCGAAGCAGGGCCCGCGGTCGCGGTCGTTATCGGCCTGCCGCATGCAGTTGCCGAACTCCCTGATATCCGATTGGTGCTTGGTGAAGAAGCCGATGAGGCTGATACCCACGGCGATCGCGACCAAGATGCTCAGGATGCCCGTGATCAGGCCGGCCGCGGATTGCCCTCGATTCGTCGCCACGCCCTTGGAGGCCCGGCTCATCCCGATGATCCCGAGGATGACCGCGATGGGTCCCAGGATGAACGAGAAGGGTGAGAAGAACACCAGTGCGGCGAGGACGAGACTGACCACCCCGAACACGAGGGCCGCAACGCCAACGCCGTTCCGTGGCTCAGTCGTTCGATAGTCGCTCCGTGACGCGGGTGGTGGTGGTGGTGCGGTGCCCGTCGTTTCGCTCATTGGACCTCCGGTCTCGGTGTCAGTGCCTCCGGCCAGTACAGAACGGCCAGCGGCGCCGGTCAACCCCATTCGGCAACAAAGAACCCCGGACGCGCACTATGAGCCGCTTCGGGCGCTATCGGTCGACGTCCAGGGGCCAGCTCGCCACTCTCGCTCTGACGGCCCATCGTAGCGAGGCGAGCTCGAGATCGAACTGGTCGGTGGCGGGGTTAGAGAGCCATAGGGTGGCTCCATTCATTCTGCGCCCCACCATGAGCCCATGAGGCTGAGGCGAGATCAGGACCTAGGAGGCTCCCCTCGTCATGTGTCGAGTCCTAGCTGTCACCGCTTTGGTTGCGCTCGGCGCTCTCGGCTGCTCGGGCGCGACCGACAGCGCGACGCCTACCCCAGAGCGGCCCAACATATTGATCATCCTGACGGATGATCAACCCGCTCAGCCTGAGACCTACAGGGTAATGCCGCAAACGATGCGGCTCTTCAGAACCGGAGGAACGAGGTACAAGAATGCGGTTGCGACCACGCCACTGTGCTGCCCGTCGCGCGCGTCGATATTCTCCGGTAGGTACGCCCACAATCACGGTGTCAGAGACAACGACAGCGCCACCGCCTTCGACGCCACCAAGTCGATCCAAGCGGTACTTCAGGGAAGCGGCTACCAGACAGGGCTCGTCGGTAAGTACCTCAATCTGATCACGGATGATCCACCTCACTTCGACCACTGGGCGACGTTCGCAGACGGGATCGGGGGGTACAAGGATCCGATCTTCAATGTGAACGGCAACGTCGTCGAAACGAGCCTCTACTCCACCACCTTCATCCGTCGAAAGGCATTGTCTTTCCTCGGCGCCTTCGAGCAGGATGATTCCGCGCCTTGGTTTCTCGAGATTGCGCCCTTCTCGCCACATACCCCGGCTACTCCCGAGAGGCGGTACGCGGATGTCCGAGTGCCTGGCTGGCAGACGAACCCAGCGCGCGAGGAGAAGGATCTGTCGGACAAGCCCGCCTTCATCAGAGCTCTGACCCGTGACGACCCAATGAAGACCAAGAGGCTCCGAAACATGCAACTTCGCAGTCTGATGTCTGTAGACGATCTAGTGGACCAGGTGTTCTCACGTCTTCAGGAACGGGGAGAGGCGAGGAACACACTCGCCTTCTTCATGTCGGACAACGGTTACTTCTGGTACGAGCACCGTGTCCCCTACGGAAAGTTCCTTCCTTATGACGAGGCCGTCAAGATCCCCTTCTTTGCGAGATGGCCGGGCAACCTGGCGATGTCGACAGTGGAGCAGAAGATCGTTGCAAATATCGATGTCGCGCCGACTATCTACGACGCGGCCGGCGTAGCGCCCGACTATGTTGTGGATGGCCAGAGCATCTTCCGGTCTCAGAGGAGCGAGATCTTCCTGGAGTTCCTCTTCAATCCCCGCCAACCTCAGTACCCCAAATGGCACAGCCTGTGGACGCCAGATTCCTCCTACATCAGGTACTACGAGTCCGAAGGGAAGCCCGGCGAGTACTACGGGCCGAACGATCCTTGGCAACTCGAGAACAGGTACAGGGACGGGATATCAGGCAATGAACCCATCGACGAAGCTGAGCTCGATGCCCGCCTCCAGCAGCACTCGAGCTGTGTCGGGGTGGAGTGTCCGTAGCAAACAGCCGAAACAGCGGCGTGCGAGAGGGGGGACTCGAACCCCCACGTCCTAGGACACCAGCTCCTAAGGCTGGCGCGTCTGCCAATTCCGCCACTCTCGCTCGGACAGCCCATCGTAGCGAGACGAGGGGTTGCGTAGATTT
>JALZJQ010000006.1 GCA_030859685.1 Actinomycetota bacterium
GGTCCGACGGCGGTGCGCCGATCCTCTGGGTCGGAGACTCGGATGTGATGAGGTCCGGATAGGCCTCCTCCAGCACCATCAGCTCATTCATCAGAGCGTCGTACTCGACGTCCGCCACCTCGGGGTCATCGAGCACGTGATAGCGATACGAGTGGTGATCGAGCTGTTCGCGCAGCTCCTTCAGGCGTTTCCGAGACTCGGTCTTGTTCAGTTTCTTCTTGGGGCTGGTCATGTCAACATCCTGTCAGACGCGCTCCGCCGCCAGCATCATCCGGCCGGCCGGCCGGCGTGCGAAAGGACCGGCGGCGCGACCGAACTCCTCCTGTACGTCCGCACGATGAGCGTCCTGCACGCTCGGTTCTTATCAGAACTATCTGAGGAGCAGGTGGAACGCGTAGAACGCGTCCCCGCCGTTCGACTCATCGTCCCACTCGACGGATGAGCTCAGGTAGAGGTGTCCGGTGCGGTCCGGCAGGCGGATATGAGCCGCCCAGCCCGTGATCCCTTCGCCGGGGGTGCGTTCCGGACGCCACCGGTAGGCGATGTCGCGGCCGCGGCCGATAGGACTGCCGTTCTTCCGGATACGCGACCAGCCATGCAGGCTGAGGTCGGTGGGAGCCTGCTCCCAGTCGAACACGATCTTCGCCTTGTCCCCCGCACCCGCGCGGGTGGCGCGGGGCCAGCCGTAGCCGGAGGTATCCACGCACGTGCCGACGCCCCATTTTCCGTCGGTGTAATGCCAGCAGTAGGTACCCAGGTTGCCTCGCTGAGTTGTCTCGGCGCTCGTGAGCAGAGCCCTGGGGGGCCGTTTGCGCGAGGGCGCTTCCTCGCCTTCGGTCGCTCCCCAACTCGAGGGAACGGCCAGCAACCCGAACATCACGAGAGCAGCGCAGACGACTCCTGTCTTCCGCATGGCACCTCCTTCGGATCCCATTAGAGCGGAATCCCGTCGGCGCCGCTACCCCTCAGGCCGCGGCGGTGGCGGGCTCGGCGCTCACGATGATGCCTCCGCCCAGGAGCACGTCGGGCTCCTCGTGCGCGTAAAAAGCCGCCGACTGCCCCGGCGCCACGGCCTGGACGGGGGCTGTGTAGTGAAGCTCCATGTCGCCGCCGCGGGCGTACTGGACGATGGCCTCGTTGATCTCGCCGTGAGCGCGGTGTTGCACGAGGACCCTGGCCCCCGCGCCCGGACGTGCCGACACCGCGCTCACCTCGGACAGGGCGATCCGGCCAACCGCGAGATCGTCGCGCGACCCGACGACAAGGGTGTTGGTCGCCGCATCGATGGAGGTGACGAACACCGGCTCCCCCAGCGAGATGCCGAGGCCCTTGCGCTGGCCAACCGTGTAGCGGGCGATCCCTTGGTGCGTCCCGACACGATCGCCGGACGAGTCGAGGATGTCCCCGACCGTGGCGGCGTCGGGCACGTTCTCGTCGATGTAGCGGCCGAGGTCGCCGTCCCGAACGAAACAGATCTCTTGCGAGTCAGGCTTGGAGGCAGTGCGCAGACCGAGCTGGCTTGCGATGCGCCGAGTCTCCGTTTTCTCCAGCTCGCCCACGGGGAACAGACAATGTGCCAGCTGCTCCTGCACCAGCATCCACAGGACGTAGGACTGGTCCTTGCGCTCGTCGACGCCACGAAGAAGCCGGAAGCCGGAGGGTCCCCGGCTCAGGCGCGCGTAATGTCCCGTGGCAAGAACGTCGGCTCCGAGGGCTTCGGCCCTCTCCAGCAGGGCGTCGAACTTGATCCACTGGTTGCAACGCACGCACGGGTTGGGCGTGATCCCGCCGGCGTAGGAACGATGGAAGTCATCGATCACGGTCTCTTCGAAGCGTTCGGCGAAGTTGAGCACGTAGAACGGGATATCGAGCGCGTCGGCCACCCGGCGCGCATCCGCGGCAGCGCCCACATTGCAGCACCCCGAGTTGTTGTTCTGCATCTCGCCGCGCCACAGTTTGAGCATGATCCCGGTGACGTCGTAGCCACGCTCGACTAGTAGCGCGGCGGCGACGGAGGAATCGACCCCGCCCGACATCGCAACAACGGCCTTCTTGCGCGTCATGCGGCCGCTCGAGCCTTGTGGACGACTTCCGGCAGCACCGAGAGCACGGCGTCGACATCCTCCTCGGACGAACCTCGCCCGAGGGTGAAGCGAAGACTTCCCGACGCAAGATCGCGGGGCACGCCCAGGGCCAGCAGCACGTGTGAAGGATCGACAGCTCCCGACTGACACGCTGAGCCCGATGAGCAGGCGATGCCGGCCTGATCGAGCAGCAACAGAAGAGTCTCACCTTCGGTGCGGGGGATCGAGATGTTGAGGTTCCCGGGAACCCTTCGATCGAGGTCGCCGTTGACGCGCGCGTCGGGGATCGTCGCAGATATCCCGTCGAGCAGTTTCGATCGCAGCGCGAGGAGGCGCTCCCCGCTCTCGTGTACCTCCTTCGCCGCGACTTCAGCGGCGATACCGAACGCCGCGACGCCGGGAACGTTGATGGTTCCCGACCTGAGGCCTCGTTCGTGACCCCCGCCGTGGATGACGGCCTCGACGGGCACCGACGAGCGCACGAACAGAGCGCCAACGCCCTTCGGTCCGCCGACCTTATGGGCGGCGAAAGCTGCCAGGTCCACGCCCCACGCGTGCACGTTCACTGGGATCTTCCCGAGAGCCTGAACCGCGTCGGTGTGAACGAGGGTGTTCGGGTTGGCCGCTTTGACGGCGCGGACGATGTCGCTCACGGGCTGGACGGTTCCCACTTCGTTGTTCACGGCCATCACCGACACCAGCAACGTGGACGGTTTCACCGCGGCCCCCACGGCGGCCGGATCGACCACGCCGCTCTCAGGGACGGGAAGCACGGTCGTTTCGAGCCCCTGGCCACGGAGCCACTCGAACGAATCCAGCACGGCGTGATGCTCGAAAGAAGTGGTGATGACGTGGTTCCCGTTGCCCCGCAGCTTGTGACAGGCGCCCTTGATGGCGAGGTTGTCGGCCTCGGTGCCCCCGCCCGTGAAGACGATCTCGGCCGGACTAGCCCCGATAGCCGCCGCAACGCGATCGCGCGCGTCCTCGACGCCCTGCCGCGCCTTCCGGCCGAACCCATGCACGGAAGAAGGGTTGCCGAAGTCCTCCGAAAGCCACGCCATCATGGCCTCCCGAGCCTCGGGAATAACAGGCGTAGTAGCCGAATGATCGAGATATCGCATACCCCCAGGATAAAGGTCGACAGGGCCCTGCTCTCTACACCATGTCAATCAGCCGAAAGGGAGACGTCGTGCGGAGGGCGACTCAGAACGGTGTGGGAGTCCCGGAGTGCGGCGGCTCCCGGAGGCGGACGCGGGCTAGGGACGGGGCTGGTCTACCCCCACGTCAATCAGCCGAAGTGAGACGCCGTGCCGGAGGGCGACTCAGAACGGTGTGGGAGTCCCGGAGGTATGGCGGCTCCCGTAGGCGGACGCGGGTGACCGGCAGCTAGTTGTTGGGGGTGTCCTTGTCGGGCTCGGAGAAGCGGCGTTCGAGGTCCTCGAAGGTCTTGTCGAGCGCCTCGGGATCGGGCTTCCGACCGCGCTCGAAGTCCACCATCCGTTGGGGATAGCCGATCACCTGGGCGTCATAGACCGGGATGCCGAGGCGCTCGCAGAAAGCGACTCCGTCCTGTGGCTCGCGGACGGGAGCCCGTGCGGAATCCCCGACGCGATCCACGAGCAACAGGGTCGTCGGCTGCGTAGCGGTGAGCGGCTCGATGTAGCCCTCGACGCCCTTGCGTTCGCGGGCGAAGGACTCGAGCGCCTCGAGCTGAGGGTTGCGCTTCTGACTGAAGAAGTTGCGGAGCCAGTCTCCGAAGGACACCTCTACCCCTTGCGGGTCTTTATCTCCTCGATCAGCTGCGGCAGGATCTTCAAAGCATCACC
>JALZJQ010000018.1 GCA_030859685.1 Actinomycetota bacterium
GTTGGACGACAAGGAGATATTCATGGTTGACCAAGCCGAAGCACTTGCATTCGTAGCGGAGAATCACCGGGCGGTGCTGAGCACGCGTCGCGCCGAAGGAGACCCTCAGATGTCACCTGTAACGGTGGGGGCCGGGGGCGACAGGATAATCATCAGCAGCAGGGAGACCGCCTACAAAGTTCGCAATATCCGTCGCGATCCGCGCGTGAGCCTTTGTCTCTTCACGGACCAGTTCTTCGGGCGCTGGATACAGGTGGACGGAACCGCCGACATTCTGGGTCTACCGGATGCGATGGAACCTCTCGTCGAGTACTACCGGCGGATAAGAGGCGAGCATCCGGACTGGGATGACTACCGGCGCGTGATGGAACAGGAGCAACGTCTCGTGATCCGGATCGGGATCGAGAGGGTGGGCCCGACCCGCTCCGGCTGACGTAAGACTGCGGATAAGGGGTTACTGGCGCTCATTCCTATGTGCCTCGGTCCGGTCTCCCTTAGGGTTTGTTGATGCCTTATCGAGAGATCGTTCCCGCAGAGCTGGAGGGCCGGGCACCCTATTTCCTGCTCACGTCGTTGGTCGTACCGAGGCCTATCGCATGGGTCTCATCGCTCTCCGAGGACGAGGTTCCGAACGTCGCTCCCCACAGTTACTTCAACGTCATCTCCAGCAAGCCCTGGATAGTGCACTTCACCTCAACCGGCGAGAAGGACTCCCTGCGGAACGTGCGGGCGACCGGTGAGTTCGTCGTGAACCTCGTTGGGCGCGAGCTGGTCGAGAAGATGAACTTCACGTCGGCCGACTTCCCTCCCGAGGAGAGCGAGTTCGATTGGGCGGGCCTACAGGCGGAGCCCTCCAGTCGTGTGAAACCGCCTCGCGTCGCCGGCATTCCGGCTGCGCTCGAGTGCCGCGTGAACGACATCGTGTCGAAGGGGAACGGCCACATGGTCTTCGGCGACGTCCTGGTCGCCCACGTGGACGAAGGTGTGTTTCGCGACGGCAGGGTGGACCCGGAGCTGTTCAAGCCGGTGGGAAGACTGGCGGGATCGCTCTACTCCGATACGGCGAAAGGCCTGTTCAAGATCAAGCGTCCCACCTGGCAGGAGGTGCGCGCCGGGGACGTCCAGCGACCCCCTTGAACCTACGCTGTGGTAGCTTACGCGCCAGTAGGCTACGGAAGCGTAGGTAGACGATCCAAGGGGCGAGCTGACCATGGCACAGGCGTTGCAAGAGACCGTACGACCCCAGGCCACCCCCGGGGTCCGGCGACTGGACGAGAGGACCGCGACGCTTCAGAGGCGCCTGGTGCTGGCGGTGACGATCATCCCCTTCGTGGGCTTCGTATGGGCCGTGGTGAACTGGTGGGGAAGCGGGCTCAGCGTCGTCGACGCCATCATCGCCGGAGTCTCCTATCTCTTCACCGGATTCGGGATAACGGTGGGGTTCCACAGGTATTTCACTCACGGGAGCTTCGAGACGAACCGGTTCCTGCGCGGGACGCTGGCGGTCGCCGGCTCGATGGCGGTCCAGGGCCCGGTCATCAAGTGGGTGGCAGACCACCGGCGTCATCACGCGTTCTCCGATCAGGAGGGCGATCCGCATTCCCCACACCTCGAGGATGGCCCGGGCGTCAAGGGCGTGGTGAAGGGACTGTGGCACGCCCACATGGGATGGCTCTTTTCGGACGAGCAGACCTCCCCCCGCCGCTGGGCCCCCGACCTGTTGAAGGACCCACTCATCATGAAGATCGATCGCCTGTTCCCCTTGTGGCTCGTGCTTACCTTCGCGTTGCCGCCGGCGGTCGGTTGGGCCGTAACCGGAACGCTCGCCGGCGCTTTCACGGCCGGCCTGTGGGGATCGCTCGTACGCGTCTTCATGCTGCACCACGTGACCTGGAGCATCAATTCGATCTGTCACTTCTACGGCAAGCGTCCATTCAAGGGCGACGATCACTCGACTAACAATTGGTTGCTTTCACTCGTCTCTCTGGGGGAGTCGTGGCACAACAACCACCACGCTTTCCCGACCGCGGCGCGCCACGGGATCGACAGGTTCCAGTTCGACCTCACCGGAGCGTTCATCGGATTCCTCGAGAAGGTTGGAGCCGCCCGACGGGTCAAGCGCGTCAACCCCAAACAGCTGGCGGCAAAGAGCTCGTAGATGGCCGCCGGCGAGGACCGAAGGGTGCGCATGACCGGGCAGGAACGCCGGGCCCAGCTCCTCGACGTCGGTCGTTCGGTCTTCGCCTCGGTGGGCTACGAGGCTGCCTCTATAGAAGAGATCGCGAAGCGGGCCAAGATCACGAAGCCCGTGGTGTACGAACACTTCGGTGGCAAGGAAGGGCTCTACGCCGTGGTGGTCGATCGCGAGGTCCGCACACTCGTGGCAGCCGTCACCGCGTCTCTCCATGGCGACCATCCGCGCGCGCTCGTCGAACAGGCTGCCCTCGCGCTGCTTACCTACATCGAGGAGGAGCCTGACGGGTTCAGGGTGCTGATCCGCGACTCACCGGTGACCGGGGGACACGGGAGCCTGGCCAGTGTGATCGGCGACATCGCCGATCAGGTCGAGCACATCCTCGCGAACGAATTCAAGCAGCGAGGCTTCGATCCGAACCTGTCGCCGATCTATTCGCGCGCTCTCGTGGGGATGGTCGTCCTGGTGGGGGAGTGGTGGCAGGAGGTCGGCAAGCCCAAGCGCGAGGTGGTTGCCACACACCTGGTGAACCTGGCCTGGAATGGGCTCAAAGACCTGCGATCGGACCCGAAGACGATCTGAAGGCATGAGACCATCTCTGGGCGCCCAGCCGGCCCGACGCCCGTGCCATAGTTTCGGGGCAACCGGCCGGGACGGGCCCCTACGCTCGCACAGTCCTGGAACGATCGGGCTGAGGAGCGATGAGGCATCTCGAGGGAGAGTCATGAAGCTGGGGACCGCAGTGCGAGGAGCCGTGTCCCTGGCCGTAGTCATCGTGATCTTCGCGGTCGTCTTGCCGCGGGTCGCGGACTTCGGCGAGGTGTGGCGGGTCCTCACGGAGATGACGTGGCTCGAGGCCGTCACCTTGGGGCTCGCCGCCACCTGGAACCTCATCACGTACTGGATCCTGGCTGCGCTCTCGTTGCCCGGCCTGACCGTGGCACAGGCGATGATCGCAACAGAGTCCTCGACCGCGCTGGCGAACTCCGTGCCCGGGGGGCCGGCGTTCGGGATGGGAGTGACCTATTCCATGTACTCCTCGTGGGGCTTCGCGCGGCCATCGGTGGCGCTTGCAGTGACCGTGAGTGGGTTCGCGGACCTCTTCGCCAAGCTCGCCATGCCCGCCGCGGCCCTCGTCTTCCTCTTCGCCTACGGAGACGATTCGCCGGGCCTCCTCCTCGCGGCGGTAGTGGGAGGACTGTTCCTCACGGGACTTATCGCGGTCGCAGTGATGACATTAAAGAGCGAGAGGAGCGCCCGACGAGCCGGAGAGCTGTGCGGCCGGGCGGCGGCTCCGGTCATGAGGCGGCTGGGTCGGGCCCCCGCACGACTTGGCGACGCCTTCGCCTCGTTCCGCGCCGAGGCGCTATCACTCATAGCCACGCGGGGATGGTGGCTCCTCGCGTCCGCGTTGATGAGCCACATCTCGTTGTATGTGGTGCTTCTCCTCGCCCTCCGACACATCGGCGTTCCCGAAGCCGAGGTGGGATGGGCCGAAGCCCTCGGAGCGTTCGCCTTCGTCCGATTCCTCTCGGCCGTCCCGATCACTCCGGGCGGCCTTGGCGTTGTCGAGCTGGGGCTGTCCGCTGCACTTGTCTATGCCGGAGGTCCGAGAGCAGAGGTAGTTGCAGCGGTCCTGGTGTTCCGGGCGTTGACCTACCTCGTCCAGATCCCATTCGGTGCGATCACCTACGCCTACTGGCAGCACAGTGCCCGGTGGAAGGAGGAGCGAAGCACCATCGACGCGACCGCCGGTTCGCCCACGGGGTCCGAAGGCTAAGAACGCTCCAGCTCGATCAGACGCCGCGCGGCGAGAAGCGTGGCCCACATGTTTCTCGCTACCGTCCGCCCGGCTAGACGCTCGACCGCCCAGCCCACGGGTCCACCGCTGAGCGCGAACTCGACCTGCAGGAGGAGCTCCGTCCCGTCATCCGTTGGGTGCAGCTCCCACCGGCCCCTCTGCTCGACCCCCGCCTCGGACCCCCACGTGATCAAGACGTCCTCGTCCCAGCGTTCGACCTTGACCGTTCCCCCGGCTTCGATCGAGCCGACCGCCATCAAGACCCGATAGCGAGCACCCTGTCCCCGCTTCTTCTTCGTCATGGGTTTCCACCGGGTGATCCCAACGAAGAAATCGGGATACCTGGATGGATCGGAGATCAAGGCGAAGACCTTCTTCGGCTTGTCGTCGATGAGGATCCTCTGCGTGAGCCGGATCACAACAAGGGAGGGAGGATGCGCTCGGCAGCGAGCGCGGAGAGCGCTTCCTGCATCCTCGTGGTCACATAGTCGTAAGCCACATCCGAGTCGGCGTCCGTGCCGAAACGCTCGTTGACGTCGATGGGCGCGAGGACCTCCATCCGGATCTTTGCGGGCAGAGGGATGTGACCGAGGAAGTCCCCAACGTTCAAACCCCACGGCAGCGCCAGCGAGATAGGGAGCACCTTGAGGCGCGCGAGGCGGTCGAGGCCCAATGCCTTGGCGATGCCTCTGCCGTCGGAGAGAGGGAGGTAGGTGTCCTGTCCCCCCACGGACACCACCGGCACGATGGGCGTGCCGGTCTCCTTCGCCAGTTTGAGGAACCCTTTCCTGCCACTGAAGCGGATCTCATGACGAGCGGTCCACGGACGATGCGTCTCGACATCCCCTCCGGGATAGACGAGAACGCAGTCTCCGCGCTCGAGGGCGAGCTTCGCGGCGGTGTGGCCCGCGGTAACGATGCCCCAGCGACGCGCCAGTTGCCCAATGACCGGCCACGACGTGACGAGTGAATGGGCCAGCGCGTAGACGGGTCGCTCGACCCCGAAGTAAGTGTTGAACGCAAGCATGAAGACCATGCTGTCCGGAGTCATGTTGCCACCCGAATGGTTGCCCACGATGAGCACCGGACCTTCCTCCGGGATGTTGTCCAGGCCTTCGACCTGGGCCCGGAAGTAAGCCGTGGTGAGGAGCCACATCCCGGGAAGCTGATAGCGGATGAAGTCGGGGTCCCGCCCCTCTAGTTCCACGGCTGCCCGGGTAACGCGCGCCTTCTTCTTCTCCTGTTTTTTCGGCTTCTCGGATGAGGCCGGCTTAGCCACGCGGTCGCCTCGCCGGGTCATCCCGCGAGGAACTCGCGCGCGAGTTCGTGGGCCTTGTCCGGGAGCTCGTACTGGGGCACGTGTCCGCAATCGTCGAGGACGATCGACGTGGCATCCGGAAGGGCTCGCTCGACGTGCCGGGCGAAGCCAGCGGGCACGAGCTTGTCACGCTGGCCCCAGATGAATAGGGATGGCGGAGCGAGCTCCCTCAAGCGGTCCCAGAAGCCGGTGTCACCATGCGGCTCCTCGAGGTAGATCTGGCGCGCAGCGGAGAAGAAAGCGATGCGTCCCCGCGGAGTCGAGAAGATCCGGATGAATTCGTCGGCCGCGGCGTCGTACCACGGGTCGGCCAGCCGCCCTGGCTGGGCGAATAGTCGCTTGATCGATCTCACCACCTGTTTGTGAGGTACTCGCAACGGCAGCAGCGCCATCTCCGGCCGGAGGACGCGCACCAGCTCAACGAATTGGCGCTTCTTGATGAACGCCGGCGAGGGTGCGAAGAGCACAAGGCGATGCACCCGGTCAGGCGCATGCAATGCACCTTCGATCGCGACGCGACCGCCCATGGAGTTCCCGATCAAAGAGGCGCGCTCGACTCCGACCTCGTCCAGGAACGCGACGAGCCACTGTGCGTAGAACGCAGCGTCATACGAGCGGATCGGCTTGCTGGACTCTCCGAACCCGGGGAGGTCGGGCGCCATCACTCGGTGATCTTGAGAGAGATCCCACAGCGTTGGGAGCATCGACGCGTTGGTTGCGCCCAAACCATGTAGGAGCACGACCGGGGGACCCGCCCCCGCTTCCAGGTAGAAGGTGTCCAACCCGGCGGCGCGTACGTCGCGCGCTCGCTCGAACCGCGGAGGAGCGTCGTCATCGCCGAAGAGGCCGCCCAGTCGGAGAGACAGCGCGAGGTTTCCCCGGACCCTCAAGCGTCCGTCGAGGAATGCCTTGACGCCGGATGTCTTCCCCGAGAAGACCTCGAGGAGGGTCGTCGGATCGGCGATCACGGTGGTGTCAGCGCGCGGGTCGACGCCGGCCGCCAGCGACATGCGGGGGCCGGCGATCGACACCGTCCATCCTTGTCCACGGTCGAGATCCAGGGCGATGCTCGCCTTCAGATTCGACGTGGCCGGTAGACCCCGGCGGAGGCGCTCCAGGAGCGTCTCGTCCAGGGCGCGTCGCGCGCCGTCGCTATCCGTCTGGGGGGCGTGCTGTGCCACGTTTCAACCTCCTGTTACCAACGGTAACAGCTACCTGCTGTGAGCCGCTCGAAACTCTCCGCCACGACATGTTCGAGGGGATGTGGAAAGCGAGCTTGTATCCCTATCCGGTCAGTCCGGGTGAGTCTCGTTCAACCGCGGTCCGATCGAGGCTTGTAGTACCTCCGCTGGTCCTTGCTGATGATCTTCCACTTCCGCTGCTCTTCAGAGCGTGCTCTAACGTCCTGTTTGCGCTCGAGGTAGAGAAGCTCGCGCTGAAGCTTCTCGTAACTTTCGAAACGACCCCGGTCCAGCCGCCCATCTAGCAACGCCGCCGCCACAGCGCAGCCCGGTTCCTGATCGTGGCGACAGTCGCGGAAACGGCAATCCGTTGCCAGGGTCTCGATATCCTCGAAGCTGTTGCTGATCCCTCCGGATGCATCCCATAGCTGGAGCTCACGCATCCCGGGCGTGTCGATCAAGGCGCCCCCATCTGGAAGCTCGACAAGCTCTCGATGGGTGGTCGTGTGTCGACCTTTATCGTCCTTCCGGATGTCGCTAACCTTCTGAGCCTCGGAGCCAAGCAATGCATTTGCAAGGGTTGACTTCCCGACTCCGGACGATCCGAGTAGGGCCACGGTGGCTCCATCTGTGAAGTAAGACCTCAGTTCCTCGATGCCCTCGCCGGTGACGCCGCTGACGGCATGGATGGGAACACCGACGGCCGCACTGCCCACCTTTTCGAGCACCTCCTCAACATCCTCGGGGGCCAGGTCCTTTTTCGTCAGCACCACCACCGGCGCCGCGCCGCTTTCCCACGCGAGCGTGAGGTAGCGCTCGAGCCGTCGAAGGTTCATCTCCGAGTTAAGAGAGGTGACGATGAAGATCGAATCGATGTTGGCGGCAAGTACCTGTTCCTCTGTTTCGTCGCCCGCGCTCTTGCGCGAGAACTTCGTCGACCTCGGGAGGACTCGATGGATCGTCGCGCTCCCTTCATCGGGGCGCGGGGCAACGGCCACCCAGTCTCCGACCACCGGAAGATCGTTGGCGCCGCGCGCCTCGTGACGAAGCTTTCCGGCTAACTCAGCTTTGAATTCGCCTTGGGCCGATGTCACCACGTACGAGCCCTTGTGCTGCACGAGGACGCGCGCGGGTACATATCCCTCGTCGTCCTCGATGTGTTGTTCGAGTCGAGCGGACCAACCGATCCGCTCGAGCCGGTCTGTATCTATCAATTCGTGCCTCTCCTGCGTTCGGGCGCGCACAGGGCGCGCGGGGATGAGATAGGTGACGGAGAGGAAGGGCCGCGCAGGGTGTTGTTAGGAGGCGGCCGATCCACGGCAGGGGCATTCGGGATTAGTCATCCTTCATCGCCTCCTTCCGTGGACACGCGCGGATCGCCGCGCCGAGCCTTCAGTCAACATGAAGGGGTCGGGAAGGTCAACCCTGGGAAACACCTCGGTGGTCGGTGCTTCCCGCCTCGTATGGTGGGTGATATGGACGACATCTCCAGCGGCTTGCCGGTGTCCCCGGATCTCGACCGTGAGGACCTAGCTGCATTCATGGATGGACTCGTCGGCGTCGAGAGCGGCCGCTACACGCGCAACGAGGCGGTCGCCGAAGCGGGGGTCGCCCTGGAGGACGGGCGCCGTTTCTGGCGGGCGATGGGGTTCCCGGAGGTTCCGGACGACGAGCGCATCTTCACCGATCAAGACGTTGAGATGCTGCGGGGTGTCCACGACCTGATAGCGCGGGACACGGCGGACATGGAGACGGCTCTCCAGATCACTCGCGTCACCGGACAATGTGCGGCGAGGCTGGCCGAGACGTACATGGGGGTGCTGTGGCGCAGGACCGGTACCTCACCGGCCTCGGTCCAACAACTGGATCGGCAAGCCGTGGAGGACACCGCCGGCGTGGCGCAGGATGCGATCCCGTTCCTGAGGGAGTCGCTCCTCTACATGTGGCGAAGGCACTTGTCGGCGGCCGTGAAACGAGCCGTGTTCTCGTCGGCAGGGGATCCCAGCGTCAGCCGAGCGGTGGGCTTCGCCGACCTCTCGGCCTTCTCCAGGTTGACCGAAGAACTGGACGAGCAGGAACTGGCCACGATGGTGACGGCGTTCGAGACCCTGTCCTTCGACACGGTGGCGGAGTTTGGGGGACGGGTCGTGAAGCTGATCGGCGACGAAGTGATGTTCGTTGCCCCGGGCGCCGAATCGGCTGCGGCTATCGGCGTGAATCTCGTGGACCGCTGCGAGCGGGACGAGATCTTGCCAAGCGTGCGGGTCGGCATCGCGTTCGGTCCCGTGCTCGATCTGCAGGGCGACGTCTTCGGGAGCACCGTCAATCTCGCCAGCCGGGTGACCAACTTCGCTCGACCGGCAACCGTCGTCGCCTCGAAGAGCCTCAAGGCGGCAGTGGATCGACCGAGCGATTTCGAGTTCCGCTCGCTGCGCCGACCCGTGCGGCTCAAGGGCCTGGGGAAGGAAAGGCTCTACGCGGTGAGAGCCGCGGCAACGTCCTAGCTCGAAGCGCGGGTCAAGCCCACGGCCCGACGCCCCCGACGCTCTTGATGGAGATGCGCGTGACGAAGCCCGGCGGAGGATTGTCCATCGGCGGGAACTTCGCATCGGGTCCGATGTAAATGTGTGCAAGCCGTTGTAAGAGCTCCGGCGCGCCGCCTTCTGTGACTCGAGCGCGTCCGTTTACCACCAGGTACTCGTTCAGCCCAAACGGATTGGTGTCCCCCGTCTCGATCGAAAGCGACACTTCGGGGTTCCGCCGCATGTTCCTCAGCTTGCGTTGATCCACCAGAGTGCCGATGACGATGTCGTCGTCCTCGAGGCCAACCCAGGCGCACGTGACATGAGGCGTGGCGTCGTCTTCGACCGTTACGAGATGTGCAAGCTTGCCCGATTCGATCACGCCGCGCGCGCTCTCTGGAATCATCCGGTTCCTCCCGCCTCGTAGGATCGTGCCGTCGGTCGAGGCTATAGCTGCAGGGGTCATCGCGCCCGCTCCTGGCGCGCTTGGACTGCCGCGCGGATACTTGAGACGTGTCCCGCCTCCGTTCACATCTACCCGACGACGATCTGGCAACGAGCTCTTCAGAACCCCACACGTCTGATCCGGATCGGCGTCGTGGGCGACGTGTTGCGCTGGCCCTGCTGGGAGCCTCCCTGGTGCTGGGGATGACGACGTGGTTCTCGGCTTCCGCGGTCATCCCGCAGTTGCGTAGTCAGTGGGCGCTCTCCGATGGATCGGCCGCCTGGCTGACGATCGCCGTGCAGTTGGGCTTCGTCGGGGGCGCGGTGTTCTCGAGCGTTTTCAACCTTTCGGATCTCATGCCCGCCCGGTTCTTGATCTTTGGCGGAGCGCTCGGCGCTTCTGTGGCCAACCTCGCTCTTCTTCTCGCCGATGGTCCGTCAACGGCGATCCCGTTGCGGCTTGCGACGGGCTTCTTCCTCGCAGCGGTTTATCCACCCGCTCTCAAGCTCAGCGCGACCTGGTTCCGAAGGGGCCGGGGGATGGCTCTGGGTGTTCTGGTTGGTGCACTGACGGTTGGATCCGCCGGCCCCCATCTCGTGAACGGGCTGGGGGCTCTCGACTGGGCCACGGTGGTTTACGTGACCTCGGTCCTTACGGCGTTCGGGGGTGGGTTGGCCCTCCTTGTTCGAGAGGGTCCGTTTCCCTTCCCTCGTGCGACCTTCGATCCGCGGCAGGCATCCCTGACCATGAGGAATCGAGGTGTGCGCCTGGCCTCCCTTGGATATTTCGGCCATATGTGGGAGCTGTACGCCATGTGGGCCTGGTTCCTCGTCTTCTTCAGGAGTTTCTTGGACGCCCGTGGTTCGCCCAACGCGGCGGCGGCCTCGTACGCGACCTTCGTCGTCATCGCCGTGGGTGGTTTCGGTTGTCTAGCGGGCGGGTGGCTGGGAGATCGATGGGGCCGAACTCGGACGACGGCGACGATGATGGCGATCTCCGGCTCCTGTGCGCTGCTCATCGGCCGGCTGTTCGATGCGCCGCCCTGGGTGGTGTTGCTGATCGCGCTCGTCTGGGGGTTCGCAGTCGTAGCAGATTCGGCGCAATTCTCGACGATGGTGACCGAGCTGGCGGACCAGGCCTACGTGGGGACCGCGCTGACGTTGCAGCTTGCTATCGGCTTCACCCTGACGGTTGCGACGGTGTGGCTGATTCCCGTGATGGAGCGGTGGGTTGGGTGGACCTGGGCTTTCGCCCTTCTCGTGCCTGGCCCGGTCCTCGGAGTGTGGGCGATGCTGCGGCTCAGGTCTCTGCCCGAAGCAGCCCGGATAGCCGGGGGCCGGGGATAGCTCAGCGCGGTCGGATGGCTTTCTTGCTCGCATCTATCCCGGAAGCCGTAGGTTCTGGCAATGGCTGAGCGCTTCGACATGGTGGTCATCGGATCCGGGCCCGCGGGTGAGAAGGGGGCCGCGCAGGCGGCGTATCACGGTTACAAGGTCGCGATGGTCGAACGCTCATCGTTGTGTGGAGGAGCGGCCGTCAACACAGCCGGGATCCCCACGAAGACGCTTCGTGAGAGCGCCTCGTACCTCACCGGCTTCGGGCGACGGGATATCTATGGGGTCGCGCCCAACCTGGACGCGCTGGACATCGTGACGCTCATGCGAGGGCGGACTGCGCACGTCATCGAGACGATGGACGAAACGGTGCGGAAGAACATCGAACGCCACGGCATCGAACTGATACCGGGGCGAGCGAACCTGAGCAGTCCTCGTTCGGTCGACGTCGTGGTGAACGACGGCACGAAGAGGGAGCTAGAGTCCGGCGTGATCCTCATCGCAACCGGGAGTCGTCCAAGTCATCCACCTCAAGTGCCGTGGGAAGACGAGGACGTCCTGGACTCCGAGCAGGTTCTCGAGCTCGATGGTCCCTTCAGTAGCCTCGTGGTTATCGGAGGCAGCACGGTCGGGTGTGAGTACGCCTCGATCTTCGCCGCCGCAGGCGTCGCCGTGACGTTGGTCGATCGCAACGATCGTCTCGTCCGGTTCTGCGACGGGGAGATATCGGACCTTCTCGCGCAGAGTTTCCGAGCCGAGGGCATGAGAGTCGTGCTGGGCGGCGGGGTTCGCCCGGTGATCGCGCGAGGGTCATCGCGACTCGAGGTGAGATTGGCCGACGGCGAGGTGCTGAGACCGGACAAGGTCTTCTACTCCGCGGGGCGGACGGGTAACACCGAGAACCTGGGTCTCGAGAGGGTGGGGGTTGACCTCGATCCGAAGGGCCGCATCGTCGTCGACGAAACATTCCGCACGTCGGTCGCCGGGATCTACGCAGCGGGAGATGTCATCGGCCCCCCCTCTCTTGCGTCGGTGTCGATGGAGCAGGGGCGGGTGGCCGTCTGCTACGCCTTCGGCATCTCCTTCAAGGACACCGTCGACCCCGTGGCGCCGCTGGGCGTGTATTCGATACCGGAGGTCGCCATGTGTGGCCTTACGGAGGACGCCGCGCGCACCGGAGGGCTGAACGTCGAGGTTGGGCGCGGCTGGTTCGAGAACAACTCACGGGCGGTGATCGCCGGCTCGACGGAGGGGCTCGTCAAGCTCGTCTTCGATCGGGCCGACCGGCGCCTGCTCGGAGTTCACATCCTTTGCGAGGGAGCGGGAGAGCTCGTTCACCTCGGACAGGCGGTGATCCAACTCGGGGGTCAGATCGATCACTTCATCCACTCGACCTTCAACGTTCCCACGAGGAGTGACGCCTACAAGTACGCGGCCTACGACGGGCTCACGCGTATCGGCAAGTAAGAGGATTCGCCTACCGGAGGTTCGCGAGCACCTCGTCAAGCAATCCTCCGGTCGTTCCCGGACCGACGCTTACCGCTGCCCCCGCCCGTCGCGCGACCAGAGCTGCCTCGATGAGGTCGCGATGGGCGGAGCGCGACAATGCCCAACGAGCGGCCTCGGACTTCGAGACCCAGGTCCCCTCGGCTGCGTACCGCCACGAGCGACACGCGTTCAGCACGGTCAAGTACGTGGCTTCGTGGGCTCTGTGCCAGTCAATCGATGTGCGTAGAGCCTCGAGGATCTGGTCGCGCGGGATCTCCGCGATCAACACGGAGGGCGCTGGGCCGGTGATCGCGATCCCCCGATCCCGTGCGATAGCCGCGTCGAGCACGAACCAGTGCGGATCGTCTTTCTTGAAGTCGTAGATGGCCAGCTCGCGGACCCCGGCTCCCGAGTTCAGATTCAACTCGTATTCGTGCGCCCGTTTCGGACGCTTCAAGCTCTCAGCGCGATAGACGACGAGCTCCAGTTTTGCAGCGGGACAGGGGAGAGCGTCGTATGCCAGCTGCCGCACGAGCTCTTCCTTGTCTTCCTGACCGAGAGCATCGGCGGCGATCAGGGTGACATCTATGTCGCTCGTGCCCGCGACGTAGTCGCCGAGCGCACCGGAACCGATGAGCAGGCTGCCGACAAGTTCCTTGAGGATGCCTTGAGCGCGCCGAACGAGCTCACGCACGTAGGCGGATGCCTCCCCGTCCAGGGCCCCGATCGTCATCTGGTTCCGTTCCTTCTCACGTAACC
>JALZJQ010000024.1 GCA_030859685.1 Actinomycetota bacterium
GTCAACGCGCCGACGCCGCGGTAGCGCTGAAAAACACGGCGCGCCTCGAGAGCCACTTCTTTGAGCTGGTCTTGCCACCGATCCGGGTCGGGCGGCGGAAGCTCGATCTGTGCAAACACGCGATCGATCACGAGCTCGATCAGCCCATCCTTGCTGTCGACGTGCCAATACAGGGTGGCCGCGCCGGCCCCGAGTTGATTGGCCACCGCGCGCATGCTCAGACCGTCGATGGGAGTGATGTCGGCACCTTCCGAAGGGGACTGGTCTCTCCAAGTGTGGAGCTGGCCCGGAAGGCTTAGGAGCTTACTTTGGAGCTGGCCGACCTTCGAGGTCGGCATCTTCGAGGATGGTCGTCCTTGAGCCGGATACGGAGGTTGTTCCTCCCTGCAATGGAGGTACGCCGCCACTGGATCTGGTTCTTGGGCTTCTTTATGGGCTTCTGGATCGTGCTTCTGATAGTCGTAGGCGTGAGCATGGGCTCGAGACCAGCTGCGGGGACGGAAGATCTGACCAACCAGCTGCAGGTCCTTGTTGGGGTGGCTCAAGTGTTCTTGGCTTTTGTCGTCGCGGTAGCGACTCTGTATCACGTCAGACGGAACTCGGAGATGGTCGATCTCATGCGGAACCAGGATCAGGACGATATTGCGAAAGAGCGAAGGGCACGCGTCGATGCGCTTATCGGAGCAAGCTTTGAGGTAGCGGGATACGCGGGCTGGATGGCGGAGAGCCAGAGATCGGGCCTCAAAACCTGGCGGAAGTGGGTACCGGAACCGATTGCCCAGCGAGAGATCCTGGTTGTCTGCTGGCGACAACTCTCGGCCTCTACGATTTCCGTTTCCAAGGCCTTGGAACGCATCAGGTTCGAGGATGGCGATCTAGCAGAGCTGGCCGGTCACCATTTCGATCTAGTGCTTGAGCTGCAACAGTCGGCGGCGCAAGGCGATGTCGACCACATCGAAGTCCAGGTCGCGGAAATTCGACGCTCGGCTGATGCTCTCTGGGCGGAGTTGGAGTCTGGCCGAGCTCCAAGGCGTTGAGTATGGTCACTCCAGAGCGCGCCCGGCTCTCGATCTGACGTCTTGCAGGTTGGGATGGACACGTCATCCGCGTCGTTGAGTGGGAGCTGCGGCGGGGCGCTGGTGAAAGAAGGATCGATCTCCAATGAACCATCCTCCGGGAGACGACGCAAATCGGGGGCGTGCAAATCGGGGATGTGCAAATCGGGGATGTGAAGTCTCACCACCCGTGTCCCATCTTGGCCTCGGTAGGTATGTCTCACAACCGCACCTTCCTGAGCTTCCCCCTGGGCTGAGCCAGCGCTCCGAACTCCTTCGATCGGTCGTGCCGAGCACGATGAGTGCGTAGGAGCACGCCGTCAAGAGTGATCTGCACGGTGTCTGAAACGAGGCGGACGCCGACGGTCATGCGTCGGTATCGGTTGCCGACCCGGTGGGCGGTGCCGGCGAAGCTCACCGAGCCGTGCGGGTCGACGATCCGCAGCACCTCGCCACCGGTGGTCGGTTGTCGCGGCCGTCGCGCGTGCTGTGGGCGCCGGTCCATCTTGTCGTCGTCGTCGATCAGGTGACGCCGAGCGTGCGTCGCGATCACGACTCCGTTGTGGGTGATGTGAAGCAACCCGTCGGCCGACTCCACCGTGACGGCTTCGCCGGCGAGATGACGTCCGACGTGATAGCGGTGCTTGAGGATGCTGATGCGACCCGCATGATCGACGCGACGCCCCACGACCTTCTTCCTCGGAGCCGGCTCCTCTTCGGCCTCGACGTCGCCGTCGATGACCTCGAGCGACGTTGGCCGGGCGAGCTCGAAGCGGCGGATCGGAGGGACATCTCCGAGCGCCTGGTGCTCCCTTTCGTTGTTGTAGTCGACGACCCAAAGGTCTAGCGCGGTCTGCATGTCCTCGATTGTCTCGAAGCTCTTGTCGGACAAGAACTCCTTGCGCATCGTCTTGTGGAGGCGCTCGATCTTGCCGGTCGTGGTCGGCGAATAGGGAGCGGTCAGCAGGTGACGGATCCCGTTGTTGAGGCAGATGCGGTCGAACAGGACGTTGGCGGGCTTGCGAGCGAGGCGTCCGGTGAAGACTTTGCCGTTGTCGGTGAGGATCTGTTCGGGGATGCCGTGGCGACCGAGCGCCTCAAGCAACGCGTCGCAGACAGGCCGCGCGGTCGCTCGAGCGATGACCTTGGCGATGACGCAGAAACGGGAGTGGTCATCGATGCCGGTCACCACTGAAACGCCGGTGCCGTCGGCCAGGGTCGTTGCCATGACGTCGATCTGCCACAGCTCCATCGAGCGCGATCTCTCCCAGCGCTTGTAGTCGTCGCGCCGACGCCGACGAGGCTTGGGCTGGATCAGTCGATGGCGCACGAGGCAGCGATAGATCGCTGCTCGCGAGGGAGGCTCCTCGAGTTCGCGCCGGAGCTTGTTCAGGATGGTGCGCGGACCCCAGCCGGGATGACTGCGACGGAGCTCGACGATGCGGGCTTCGATCTCGGGTGGGATCTGGTGCGGACATCGATCCGGCTTCGAGCTCTTGTCGGCCAGCGCCGCCAACCCCTCGGAGCCATAGCGGACCAGCCAGCGATGAAGGGTGCGGCGATCGACGCCGTAGCGGGTGGCGGTGTCTTTGACGGTGGCTCCATCGAGCACCTCTCGGACCGCGTCGTAGCGCTGCTCAACCATGGACAGATCCACCAGTGGCACGGCGTCCTCCTCGGCTCGACAGAGCACAAGTGATGACGCGGATGGGTCCTAGAGACGTGGAATTGGTGGGACACAGGTACCGAGGCCAGTGTCGCCCAGGAGCCGAGGCCGGGCCGCAGAGTGAGACACAGGTACCGAGGCCAATGTGAGACACAGGTACCGAGACTTCACATGTGCAAATCGGGGACGCGCGTGTCGAAATTGTGTCGTGGGCGAATTCCCGAGCAAAGCATCAGCTAAGAAAATGGCCTCTGACCTGCGGAAATAGGGGTGGGTCGCCAGGGAATCGAACCCTGAACCTACGGATTAAGAGTCCGTTGCTCTGCCTGATTGAGCTAGCGACCCAGCGGCGCAGTCTAACAACGCCCCTTGCGTACCCCTCCCGGAGTGGGACTGGAAAGGTGGGGCGACCGACCGGATTTGAACCGGCGACTTCCTGGACCACAACCAGGTGCTCTAACCTGACTGAGCTACGGCCGCCATGATCGTCAAAGACTAGCAGCCCGCTGGTCAGGCCCCCGCTATGTCGCGGAGCTCACGTACGACGCGGTCTACCTCTTCGAGCGTGTTGTAGTGGCAGAAGCCGATCCGCACGGCTCCGCCGGAGCTCTCCAGGTCGAGACGCTCCATGACCGCCAGGGCGTAGTAGTTCCCGTCCCACGTGAAGATGCCGCGGCGGCCGAGCTCCTCGCCCACCTCCTGCGGCGTGGATCCCTCGAGGCGGATCGCGAAGGTCGGCGTTCGTTCATCGAGGCGCTCGACGTCGTCGATGCCGTAAAGCGTGAGGCCCGGGATCGATCCGATGCCGTCGAGGAACCGGCGACTCAGCTCCGCTTCGTGCGCCGCGACGGTTTCGAATGCCACTGCCATCTCGGCGCGTCTGGAGCCGTCGCCTCCCGCCGCCCGGCCGATCCCGGCGATGTAGTCGACCGCGGCCGTGAAGCCCGCGAGAGCCTCGTGGCTCAACGTGCCGGTCTCCCAGCGGTTCGGCGAGGCATCCGCTGCGGGCCGCACCTTGTATGGCCGTAGCTCGTCGAGCAATCGCTTGCGCCCGAACATCATCCCGAGATGGGGGGCGAAGAACTTGTAGGGCGAACAGAAGAGGATGTCCACGTCAAGCTCGGCTACGTCGACGAGTCGATGCTGCGCGATGTGAACCGCATCGGCCACGACGAGAGCATCGGTCTTGCGAGCGGCACGGACCACCTCGGCAGCGGCCGTGATGCTGCCGACGGCGTTGGATGCGAGCGTGAACGCGACCACCCGGGTTCTGGGTGACAGAACCGTTTCGATGTTAGCCAGGTCCAACGTGCAGTCTTCCGGCCGGAGGTCCGCCCAGTGAACGCTGGCCCCCGCATCCTCCGCCGCGGTGAGCCACGGTGAGATGTTCGCATCGTGGTCCAGACGCGTGACGACGAACTCTGCTCCGGGATCCACGTCGCGTGCGATCGCTCGGGCCATCGCGAAGCACAGAGTCGTCATGTTCTGACCGAACACGACCTCCTCGGGGGAGCAGTTGAGGAAGTCCGCACCTGCCCGGCGTGCCGCGGCGATGACGTCGCCGGTCTCCTCGCTGGTGAGGAAGGGGCCCCCTGCGTTCGCATTGCTGGTTTCGAAGTAGCCGGCCATCGCATCGATCACCGATCGGGGAACCTGCGTTCCGCCGGGGGCGTCGGCGAAGACGTACGGCCCGCGTTCGTCACCCCGCTCGAGGGCGGGAAAGTGCTTACGAAAGTCCGAGAAGTCGATCGATGCGGTCATCCCTCGACCATAGACGCGGCAGCGGCGTCCCGAGCATTGTTGCGCCGCGTCCTGAACACCAGCGTGAGGAAGCCGGCGAGAGCCACGAAGCCGGCGGCGACGAACGCTCCGCCGTAACCGATCAGCGCAGCGATGACTCCGGAGGAAACCGCGCCCAGGCCGAACGACAGATCGAAGAATGCCGTGAAGGTGCCGACGACGGCGCCCCGCTCCTTAGGTGGCGCGTTGTGCATCGCGATCGTCATGAGGGCCGGGAAGGCGAGCGAGTGGCCGATCGCGAAGACCGCCGTCCCGGCGAAGAGACCAACGGGGGCCGCCCATAGGCCGATGACCGCGAGACCGACCGCTTGGATCCCAAGAGCGAGTTTGGCGGAGCGAGGGGCCCCGAGCCGGTCCGGGATGCGCGCCCCGAACAATCTCAGAAGGATGATGATCATCGAGTAGCTAACGAAGACCATCCTCGATCCGTCGAGGCCCACCTCGCGCGCGTACAGCGGGATGAAGGTCACGAAGCTGGCCAGCCCCCAGATGCTCGCAGACAGGAGCATGCCGGGGAGGAGGCCCGCGGGATGGATGATCCGTCGCGCGTCATCGCTTGCCGCGCGTTCTTCTTCGGGGCGAGTCTCCGTCACCGGCAGACCGGCGAGCGCAGCCAGTCCTGCAGCCAGCGCGGCGACCAGCCATACGGCCGTGAAGTTGTCGTCGCCCAGGATCGTCTCGCCCAGGACGGGGCCGACTACGAGCCCCGCATACAGCGCGAGCGAGAAGTAGCTAAGGGCTTCGCCTCGCCGTTCGTCGGGGGCCAGGTCGTTGATCACGCTGGCCGCACCGACGTAGAACGCGGCCTCGCCGGCCCCGGTGATGAGCCGGAATATCAGAAGAACCCAGAGCGATTCCGAAACGAGATAGCCGAGGGTGGCCAGGGACACGATCCCGGCCCCGGCGACGATCAGGACGCGGCGGCCGCGCCGGTCTCCCACAGAACCGAGGAAGGGGCGGGTCAGTACCGCGGCCACGGCGAAGAAGCCGATGGCCAGGCCGACCTGCACCTCGGTGCCGTTCAACGGCCCCTTCACGAACAGAGGCAGCGTCGGCTGGAGTGTGCCCACGGCCGTGAAGTAGGCCCACGTCGACAGCATGACCAACAAGAAGAGAGGGGTAACGAGGCGCGGCCTGCGGACGCGCCCGTTCGATCTGGTCCTCATGCGCTCTGCGAGCAAGAAGCCTCCGCTCGGGATCGGGTACTAGCTATCTATAAGCGTTTATGCCGCAGGACCATTCCCGGACCTGTGCCCGCCTACCCTCAGGCGCGATAGCTCCGCGCACTTCTGTGGCTCCGGACCAAAACGGAACGCCTGTCGCTAGTGGCTCGTTCAGACTCTTGCAAACGGCGTGCTCGCTCGCGTCCTACGGCCCATCGTCCCGCTGGGAGCGACGGCCGAAGAAGGCCAGCAGCTCGGTCTGGACGTCGGCACCTGGAGGGGTCTCGAGCTTCGGCCCCAGGCCGCCCTCTCCCCGGAGCATCTCGTCGTAGGGGAGGTGGTACTCGAGTGTCGACCTGCAGAGATCGTCCGGCAAACTTTCATCGGCCCCGATCGCGCGCGCGAGATCCCAGGTGTGCACGAGCACGTCACCCCCGCGCTGGTGCGCGTATTCCGAACAGGGCACGTCCCCGAAAGACAGATGCACGGTTCGCTCGAGCGCTGCCTCTTCTAGGAAGGCGCCGACGGCATCTCGGGACGAGTCCTTCCACGCTCCCTTGGGATCGCGGCCGAGCAAGTCGCCGTCGAACCGGTCGCCGATCTCCTCGATCGTCCTACCGTTCACCATCTCGGGAACCCATCGGTTGCCATAGACGAGGTGGTTGACGAGGTCACGGACGGCCCAGAGCCCATCCGGCGTTGGACCGGCCCATTGATCGTCTCGGATCTCCTCAACCCGTGCATCGAACTGCTCGGACGCTCGAGCGTGGTGCTCTGCCGGGTTCATGAGCCCGCCCGTCACGAGGGGATCGTCCCGGTGCGCTGCCGGATCGCTGGCATGGGAGTTCGCTCCTCTGTTCACCCGGTTGACCTGCTGCCCAAGCTACTCCAGCTGGCCGGTCAAAGGGAATGAGTGTCGGCGACGCCCCCGCCGGACAACTACTCTAGGAACGAGCGCAGATGACGATCCACGACGGGTGAGGGATGGCTGACGAGGAGATCGAGCAAGTCGAAGCCTTCGGGCCCAACATCTGGCTCGTCGACGATATGTACAGGCGCTACCAGGAGAATCCCAAGTCCGTGGGGGAGGCGTGGCAGGAGTTCTTCGAGGACTACCGGCCCGAACGCGCGAAGCCCGAGAAAGCTGAGGCCGCCAACGACGGCGGATCGGAGTCCGGGACCGATCGGCCCGCGTCCGACGAGCCGAAGCCGAAGAGCGACGGCGGGGCCAAGGACGACGGTGCCAAATCCGAGAGACCAGTTCCCGCGGGGGACGCGAAGAAGAAGTCTGCCCAGGATGCTGATGCCAAAGATGGCAAGGATGCCGCCCCGAAGTCGAAGGACGAGGGATCGAGCAAGGCCGGCGCACAGGAGGTAGAGGATGCCACCCCGTTGCGGGGCATCGCAGCCCGCATCGCCGAGAACATGGAAGCTTCGCTCGAGGTCCCGACGGCGACCTCGGTGCGCACCATCCCCGCCAAGTTGCTCGAGGAGAACCGTCGCATCATCAATCGCTACCTCGCGGGGCGTCAGGGCGGCAAGATCTCGTTCACCCACCTGATCGGCTACGCGGTGCTGCGCGCTCTCGAGATGCGCCCCCGCATGAAAGCTAGCTACGAGGACGTGGGCGGCAAACCGCACATCGTCGAACGTAAGCGCGTCAACCTCGGCCTGGCGGTGGACGTCGAACGGTCGGGGAACAGAGTTCTGCTGGTGCCGAACATCAAGGAGGCGGACCAACTCCACTTCGCCGACTTCTGGTCATCGTACGAGGACATCATCCGCAAGGTTCGCAAGAACGAGCTCAGCCTCGAGGATTTCTCCGGCACCACGGTCACGCTGACCAATCCGGGCACGGTGGGAACCAGTCAGTCGGTCCCGCGCTTGATGCCGGGTCAGGGCTTGATCGTCGGCGTGGGCGTGATCGGCTATCCGACCGAGTACGAAGGCGCCGACCCGAAGATGCTGGCGCGCGTCGGCGTGAGCAAGGTCATCACGATCACCAGCACCTACGACCACCGGGTCATCCAGGGGGCAGAGTCGGGCCAGTTCCTCGCAGCGATCCACGATCTGTTGCTCGGCGAGGATCGTTTCTACGACGACCTGTTCGCATCGCTGAACGTTCCCTATCAGCCGGCCCGGTGGAATCGTGACCACGGCCCGGTGGACGACACGGATTCGACACTGGTCAAGCAATCGCGCGCCATCCAGCTCATCAACATGTATCGCGTTCGCGGCCACATGCTCGCCGAGCTCAACCCCATCGGGTGGGAGGTCCTCTATCACCCCGAGCTCGACTTCGCGACCTATGACCTCACCGTATGGGACCTCGACCGCGAGTTCCTCACCGACGGTCTACCCGGCGACAAGAAGCGCTCTCTCCGAGACATCATCGAGACGTTGCGAGACGCCTATTGCCGCACCATCGGCTACGAGTTCATGCACATCTCGGATCCCGTCGAGAAGCGCTGGATCCAGGAGCGTGTCGAATCGCCCGACGCTTACACGCTGTCGAACGAGGAGCGGAAGCACATCCTCGACCGGCTGAACGCCGCGGAAGCGTTCGAGCGCTTCGTGCACTCGAAGTACACCGGCCAGCGGCGCTACTCCATCGAGGGGGCGGACAGCCTCATCCCGATACTCGACGCCGTGCTCGAGGAAGCGACCAAGGCGGGGATGATCGAGATCGTGATGGGGATGTCGCACCGCGGGCGGTTGAACGTCCTCGCCAACATCGTCGGCAAGCCGTTGCAGCAGATCTTCGACGAGTTCGAGGGAGACGTCGATCCGGACACCGTTCAGGGTTCGGGTGACGTGAAGTACCACCTGGGCATGACCGGTCGGTTCGAGTCACGAGAGGGCAAAGGGTTGAATGTGGTCCTCTCGTCGAACGCCTCACATCTAGAATCCGTCGATCCCGTCGTCGAGGGGATGGCGCGGGCGAAGCAGGGACTCATCGGTCCCGAGGGCCATTTCCGCGTCATGCCGTTGCTCATCCACGGCGATGCCGCCTTCCCGGGCCAGGGCGTGGTGGCCGAGACCCTCCAGCTCTCGCAGCTGTCCGGCTATCGAACGGGCGGGACGATCCACGTAGTGGTCAACAACAACATCGGATTCACCACGAACCCGAAGGAAGGTCGGACAAGCCTTTACGCGACCGACATCGCCAAGAGCATCCAGGCCCCCATAATCCACGTGAACGGGGACGACCCCGAGGCCTGCGTGCGCGTGGCCCGCCTTGCGTTCGACTACCGGCAGGAGTTCAAGAAGGACATCGTCATCGACATGGTCTGTTATCGGAGACATGGGCATCAAGAGGTCGACGATCCGTCGTTCACCCAACCGGCGATGTACCAGAAGATCAGCGACCGGCGTTCGGTGCGCAAGCTGTACACCCAACAACTAGTGAATCGTGGCGAGCTCAGTGTCGAGGAAGCCGAGAGCCTGCTGGACGACTTCCGCAACAAGCTGCAGAAGGCGCTAGACGAAACCAAGGAGAGCTTGCCTCCCGAGCCCGCGCGGGCGAAGTGGCCAAAGATGGTGGGGGTCTTGCCGCCGGTCGAGACCGGGGTCGAGCGCGAGCGACTGGAGCACATCCACGACAAGCTCACGTCGTGGCCGAGCGAGGTCGAGCCGCATCCCAAGATCCAGAAGATGCTCGAGAAGCGCAAGGGATTGCTCGAGAAAGATGCGTCCGACTGGGCTCACGCGGAGGCTCTGGCGTTCGGGGCGTTGCTGCTCGAGGGCTTTCGAGTTCGGATCGCCGGGCAGGACACGCGGCGAGGAACATTCAGCCAGCGCCATAGCGTGCTGATCGACTACCGCTCCGAAGAGGAGTACATGCCTCTCAACAACCTCTCGGAGGATCAGGCCCCCTTCCGCTCTTTCGACAGTTCACTGTCCGAGTTCGCCGCGGTCGGTTTCGAGTACGGCTACTCGATCGCGAACGGGGATGCTCTCGTGTGCTGGGAGGCTCAGTTCGGCGACTTCGCGAACGGCGCCCAGGTGATCATCGACCAGTACATCGCCGCCGGCGAAGACAAGTGGAAGCAACAGAGCGGCCTGGTCTTGCTGCTACCGCACGGTTACGAGGGCCAGGGCCCGGAACACTCGAGCGCGCGCCTCGAGCGCTTCCTCACCTTGGCGGCCGAGGATTCCATCCAGGTAGTGCAGCCCACCACACCGGCGCAGTACTTCCACGTCCTTCGGCGTCAGATGCTGCGTTCGATCCGAAAACCACTCGTTGTGATGACCCCGAAGTCGTTGTTGCGACATGCAGAGGCCAAGAGCGCGACGGATGAGTTCGTTTCGGGGAGTTTCCGGGAGACGCTCGACGATCCCTGGCTTTCGTCTCCCGATGAGGTCGAGAGCATCCTGTTGTGTACCGGCAAGATCGCCTACACCCTGAAGGACGCCCGGGACGAGCGCGGTGCCAAGGCGGCGGTCGTACGCGTCGAGCAGCTGTATCCGTTCCCCGAGCAGCAGCTCGGCGAGATCTTCGAGAACTACCCCAAGGCGAAGGACCTCTGCTGGGTACAGGACGAGCCCGAGAACATGGGGGCCTGGGCCTTCATGCAGGCGCGGCTCCATCGCATGGCCCCCGATCGCCTGACCCTTCGTCATGTTGCCCGAGCCGAGAGCGCGAGTCCAGCTACCGGCAGCACCAAGGTTCACGAACAAGAGCTGGAAGAGATCCTGAATCGTTCCTTCGAAGTGCCTCGCAGCTCCTAGAACGACGCGTTAAATGGGCCCACTGTGGGCCCGGTCACCACGACCCTGAGGCCGTTCCCTTTAGTGCTCAAGATGCTCGCCCCTTCACGCGTTGGATACGACCAAATGTGGCCTCGAATACTCGCATCGCACGCTCCTCGAACAGGACGAACGTGATGAGGTCGACGTTGGTGTTCGCGCCAACCACAGTCGAGAGAGCGACGTCCGCGGCGGCCTCGAGAGGATAGCCATAGATGCCGGTAGAGATCGCGGGGAATGCGATGGAACCCGCACCGAGCTGGTCCGCCACCCTCAATGATTCCGTGTGACACGACGCCAGCAGATGGGAGCGGTCCTCGGTCGCGGAGTAGACGGGCCCCACGGTGTGGATCACCCAGCGCGCAGGAAGATCCCCGCCGGTGGTAGCGACGGCCCTTCCGGTCGGAAGTCCCTCGGGATGCTGTTCGCGACGGACGCGTTCGCATTCCTCGAGGATGGATGGCCCGCCCTTGCGGTGGATCGCGCCATCGACCCCGCCGCCACCCAACAACGAGGAGTTCGCGGCGTTGACGACGGCGTCCACCTCGGCGGCCGTGATGTCTCCCTGGATGAGGTTCACTCGGGGCATGGGGAAACACTAGGCCACTAGGCCGAGCGCACGGCTACGATTCGGAACCACGGCGGGAGCGAGAGAGGGGGCACTTTGGCAGCCATCAGATGGATCGGGTTCTTCCTCGGCCTGCTCATCTTCCTCGGCACTCTCTCGAGCCTCGTTCGCACACTCGTGGTTCCCCGCGGGCTCACATCGAAGCTCGCGCTCCTCGTCAACCGCCTGTTCACTCGTCATCTCTTCCTGTGGCTGGCTCGGCGCTTCGACGATTACGAGGCCAAGGACAGGATCCTCGCGTTCGCCGGCCCCCTGTCCCTGCTGATGCTCTTGTCCGTCTGGATGTTCTCCTTCTGGATGGCATTCGCTCTCATGCTGTGGCCGCTGATCCCGCTGGGGTGGTTGGAGGCCCTGCGTGAGAGTGGCTCGTCGATGCTCACCCTCGGCTTCGCCAGCCAGCCGGACTGGGGTCCAACCGCAGTCATGTTCATCGCCGCGACCACGGGTTTGATCGTCGTCGCGCTGCAGGTCGCCTACCTCCCCACGCTCTACGGCGCGTTCAACCGCAGGGAGTCGCTCGTGACGCTGCTTCAGAGCCGGGCCGGGGCGCCGGCATGGGGGCCCGAGTTGTTGACCAGGCACGTGATAGTCGGACTCGTTGACAACCTGGGCCAGCTCTACCTCGACTGGGAGGAGTGGGCGGCGGACGTCGCTGAGAGCCACACGAGCTATCCCGTTCTGGTCTGGTTCCGTTCACCTCACCCGCTTCGTTCGTGGGTCATCGCACTCCTGGCGGTCCTGGACTCCGCTGCGATGTACCTGGCGGTGAGCCCCAACGCGGCGCCAACGCAGACCCGGCTGTGCCTGCGGATGGGTTTCACGGCTCTGCGCAACATCGCAGACGTAACCGGCATCCCTTACGACCCAGACCCGCTTCCGACCGAAGACATCGAGCTTGACTACGAGGACTTCGTCGGTGGCGTGCATCGTTTGAGAGATCAGGGATTCCAGCTCGAGCGGTCAGCCGAGGAGGCGTGGCCGGACTTCAAGGGATGGCGGGTCAACTACGAATCCATCTGCTACGCGCTCGCCGACATGACCGTTGCGGTCCCCGGCCCATGGACCGGCACGCGCTCCCATCTAAGCGACATGACGATCGTCCCCGAGCGTCCGGCCAACCGACGCCCGGACGATCCTCGGGAAGAGGATGAGCCGAAGGCGACGCGGTTCGGATGGCGCGTTTAGCCCTACATTTGGCGACCTATGCCGATCGATAGGGATGCAGCGCTCGAACGAGCGCTCGAGCAGGGTGAGGAGTGGCAATCGTGGCGCGCTCTGAAACTCGCGGGGGACGATCCGGGCGAGCTCCCCTCAGTGCCGGCGCAGGACGACGAGGGAGCGTTCGTGGGACCGGGGGGCCGCCCTTCTCCGGGTGCGACCGGTGAGGCGTTGTGTCATCTGGTTGTCCTCGGACTGCGGGATTCCGGCCCTGCGGCGATAGCGGCGGACTGGTTGGAGGGCGCGCGGACGCCGGCCCAGGCATGGCTCGACGCGCCGGATGAAGTACCGGGCGAGCTCGACTCCTACGCGGGCGGACGGGTCTGGGCTACGGCTTCTGCGGCCACCGGGCTCTTCGCCGTCGGACGCGACCCAGGGCATCGCGCGATGGACCTTCTTCGCGGCGAAGCCGACACCGAAGGTCGTTTCACGGGGGGCGCGTATCCAACGTTCGCTGCCGCGGCCGCTTACTGGCTGGCCGAAGGTCCGAAGACGGAGATGGCCGAGTGGGCCCTCCGCTGGTCGCGTGAGTGGGAGGCGGATTGGTGGGGCCCATGGGAACGCGCGAC
>JALZJQ010000049.1 GCA_030859685.1 Actinomycetota bacterium
GGTGGCGCCCCAGACCAGATTTGAACTGGCGACCTTCTCCTTGACAGGGAGATGAGCACTCCTGGCTGCTCCACTGGGGCTCCGAAGGGAAAGAGCGTACCCCACGGATGCCCGTCGACATTCCTCAGGTTGCTATCCTCGGGACCGGCCTCCGGGCCGGATGGCGAGGTAGCTCAGTTGGCAGAGCACGCGACTGAAAATCGCGGTGTCGGCAGTTCGATTCTGCCCCTCGCCACGCGATCCCGCGAACGCAACAACGAAAAAGGGCCCCGCGAAACCCTCGCCGGGCCCTATTCGGTTCCTTGCAGACTCAGCCGATCGGTTGTGACAGCTCGGCGTTTGTTCCAGACTTCGCACCATCGAGGAACTTGCGAACCTCGTCGGCGCGGTAGCGGCGGTGGCCGCCTAGCGTCCGGATCGAAGACAGCTTCCCCGCCTTCGCCCACCGGGTGACCGTCTTAGGGTCAACGCGGAAGAGCTTGGCGACTTCGGCCGGAGTCAGCAGCGAGTCTTCATTCTGGCTCTTCATACAGCCCTCCAATTGTTCGAGCTTTGAACCGCTGAACGACCGGGCCACGAGCCCGGTAACGGCTGGCAACTCGGCCAAAGCTGCCGCCAACATCATCGACCAAGGCAGGCTCCGAGCGTAATGGCTAAAAAGGGTCATTTTTGCGACCTTTCGGGACTATGCCTCAGATAGTCACCTTCCACTAGTCCCGAAACGCCCCCAGGGGCCAAACCGGACCGATCCCGCTTGAGTATCAGTACGGAACGGATGGCGGGCGGTGAGAGGAGACGTGGGCGCCGGTTGCTCGCCTGAGCTCCTAGTTCATGACCTCGTGTGCTCTGACCGCGCTCCAACGCTCGCTCAGGGTCGAGAAGAGGCGCCCCGCCCGCACCAGATCGCCCTCGGAGAGGGAATCGAGGCAGAGCCGGACCTCGTCGGCGGAGCCGTCGTCGACCAGTTCCTCGTCCTCGAACATGCCGGCGACTAGGCCGTAGTCGAGCTCGACCAAACCTTCGCCCGAGAAGCCCTGGGTCCAATCACACAGCTCCCGCACCGCCACCGCGATGTCGTCGTCGATCCCGGACGCCTCGAGGATCTCGAGAGCCTGGGACAAGCGCTCCCGTGCCCTGCCGAGCGTCGTCTCGTAGCGGATCCGGAGACCCTCGCGATCCTCGATCAGGATCCGCTCGGAGCCCTCGAACGCAGCGAACCATCTGAGCGGAACGTGCCAATTGGCGTGGAGGATGTGGGAGCGGATGTCCGGCTCACGACCGCTTAGGGCAGCCAGTTCGCGAGCCGCCGAGTGGGCCACGCCTTGAGGTACGAACGCATCGGCTACCTCCTCGGGGACGCTCTGCCTGAAGGCGAGCAAGCCGGCGAGCATCCTCAGGCGGGTTCGATAAGGGCATACGTAGATATCCCCGCCGATGCGCCTCACGAAAGCCCCCTCCGCTTCGACGCCCGCTTCGGACGAAGGCAGCGCGGAGGTCACTAGCCACTTGCGAGATGGTCCCCACAAGGTCTGGTTGTGATGCTCGGGCTGAGCCAGCCATCGACTCCTCTCGTCGTCAGAGAAGGCCGACAGCGGTTGGTACACCCTGAGATAGGCGGTCCTGATCACGGGCGCAATCGTAACCACGCCGTGGGACAAGGCCCTGTCATTTGAGGGGCGGTACCATCAGGAAAACGATTTGACAGCTACCAGACGGCAGGGGGATTGCTCGCCTATGAGCGTGTTCGAGCACATCGATGGAGATGGCTACGAGCAGGTGGTTTTCTGTTCCGACGATCAATCAGGGCTGCGGGCGATCGTCGCCATCCACTCCACCGCTCTGGGTCCAGCTCTTGGCGGAACGCGTTTCTACCCCTACCCCACCGAGGAAGAAGCGCTGATCGACGTGCTGCGCCTCGCCAGAGGAATGACCTACAAGGCGGCCGCGGCTGGTCTCGACCTCGGAGGTGGGAAAGCCGTCATCATCGGCGATCCCAAACGACACAAGAGCGAGGAACTGTTGCGTGCGTACGGGCGTTTCATCGAGACGCTCGGAGGGCGTTACATCACTGCCGAGGATGTGGGCACCGCCCTGGGGGACATGGACGTCGTCAGACGAGAGTCCAGATGGGTCACCGGTTGCTCCCACACCTGGGGAGGGTCGGGGGACCCCTCGCCGGTCACGGCTTACGGCGTCATGCAGGGCATCAAGACTTGCGCGCTCGAGGTCTTCGGGGACCCGGGTCTCAGCGGTCTCAGTATCGCGATCCAGGGGGTCGGAAAGGTGGGCCACGCGTTGTGCGGCTACCTGGTGAAGGAAGGCGCAAAAGTCACCATTGCCGACATCGATGTCGACAACCTGGCGCGTGCGGTGTCGGACCACGGTGTCGAGAGCGTCCCTCTTGCCGACATCCACAAGCTCGAGGTTGACGTCCTTGCTCCTTGCGCCCTCGGCGGCTTGATCAACGACGACACGATCTCCGAGTTCCGATGCAAGGTGATCGCGGGGGCCGCCAATAACCAGCTCGCGAGCGACGAGCACGGAGACAAGCTGCGCGACCTGGGTATCCTCTACGCGCCCGACTTCGTCATCAATGCAGGAGGGCTTATCAACGTGGAGGACGAGCTGCGGGGATACGAGCGCGAACGCGCGATGGCGCGGGTCGAAGGGATCTATCGGCAACTGCAGAGCATCTTTGCCATGTCGCGCGAACGAGACCTATCAACGGCACGCGCCGCGATGGAATACGCGGAGGATCGGATACGCAAGATCAGCCGGATCAGACTCGTGCGTACCAGCGAGTTCGGCCCGACGTCCGCACACTGATCGTGACGGAGATCCTCAGGTACATAGGCGATGGAGCGGGCGTGCCCGACCGCGCGGTCCCGGACGGACTCGCGGAGAAGGACCTGATCGAGCTGTACCGGTGGCTTGTGCTTCTTCGAACGTTCGACGAGCGTGCCGTCGCGCTGCAGCGACAGGGACGCATCGGAACCTACGCGCTGTATTGGGGCGAGGAGGGAACGCAGGCGGGGGCCCTCTACGCCTGCGAGGAGCGCGATTGGGTCTTTCCCTCATACCGTCAGAATTCGATCGGCATCCTGCGAGGCGTGGCTCCATCGACCGTGCTGGCCTGGTGGCGTGGATACGGTGGCGACCACGGCTTCTATAACCCGCGCGACCACCGCGTCGGGCCGATCTGTGTCCCGATCGCGACGCATCTGCCGCATGCAACTGGAGTCAGCTGGGCGGCGAAGATCCGGGGGGATGATGTCGCATCTCTCTCCTGGTTCGGTGACGGTGCAACCTCAGAGGGTGACTTCCACGAAGCGATGAATTTCGCGGCGGTCTTCAAGGTCGCGACGGTCTTCTTCTGCGTGAACAACCAGTGGGCGATCTCGACCCCGATCAGCAAGCAGATGGCGACCGCGACGATCGTCGAGAAGGCCGCTGGCTACGGGATGAACGGGATACGGGTGGACGGATTCGATCCCATAGCTTGCTGGAAGGCCACGAAGGACGCTCTGGAGCGCGGTAGGAACGGCGAAGGGCCGACCCTGATCGAAGCGTACTGCTATCGCCTCAAGCCGCACGGGACCGCGGACGATCCCAACCTCTACCGCGATGAATCCGAGACCGCCAAGTGGCTCCCGCACGAACCGATCGGCCGAACTTCGGCCTTCCTCAAGCGCATCGGAGTGCTCGACGACGACAAGGAACGGGCGATAGGTGACGAGGCGAAACAGGTGATCGCGGAGGCCGTGACGGAGATGGAAGCGATCGAACAGCCTGGTCGCGAGATCCTTTTCGAGGGAACCTACGCAACGGGGATGCCCTGGACGTTCGAGGAGGGATTGCGCGAGCTGGAGGAGGTCGAGCGGCCTCCCGAGGTCAAACCGATCGGCCCCCAGCCGGGGCCGTCGACCGGCGACCATGAGGCGCCCCACCCGGGAGGCTCGTCATGACCCAACTGACCATGGTCGAGGCGCTCAACAAGGCACTCCATCAGGCGATGGAAGCCGACGATCGCGTCGTTCTGCTGGGGGAGGACATCGCTCGAACGGGCGGGGTCTTCCGGGTCACCGCGGGGTTGCTCGATAGCTTCGGTGAAGAGCGCGTCGTGGACACCCCTCTGGCCGAGGCCGGCATCGTGGGGTGTGCCATCGGGATGGCCGTCTATGGATTACTCCCCGTCGTCGAGATCCAGTTCGACGTCTTCGTCTACCCCGGCTTCGAGCAGATCGTCGTGCATGCTGCGCGCTATGCGTGGCGGACCAAAGGCGAGGTTCCGGCGTCGATCGTCATCCGGATCCCTTTCGGTGGTGGAGTTCGGGCGCCGGAGCTGCATTCCGACTCGCCCGAGGCACTCTTCTGCCATGTCCCGGGCCTGAGGGTCGTGTGTCCCACGACGCCCCAGGACGCACGCGACATGATGCTGGCTGCCATCGAGCACCCCGACCCCGTCGTGTTCATGGAGCCCAAACGTATCTACCGCGCCGGACGCGAGGAGGTTACAGATGATCCTCCGTTCCCATTGGACCAGGCGAACGGTGCGCCCGACGAGATCTTGTCCACGGCGCGCATCGCTCGTGAAGGAAACGATCTCGCGATCGTCACTTACGGCCCTACGGTTCCACTTTCGATCCAGGCGGCCGACCGGCTCGCCCACGAACGCGGCATCGAGGCGCGAGTGGTGGACCTCCGATCCCTCTACCCGATCGACGTCGACGCGGTGACTCGAGCGGCATCGGAATGTGGGCGCGCGCTGGTCGTTCACGAAGCACCGCGCACCGCCGGCCTGGGGGCAGAGATCTCGAGCCTCATCCACGAGCGCGTGATGCTTGACCTCGAGGCCCCCGTCGGGCGGGTGACCGGATACGACGCGCCGTTCCCGCAGTTCGCGAACGAGGACGATTACCTTCCGTCGATCGACCGGATCACGGCGGGCGCAAACAAGGTGCTCGACTTCTAATGCCTGTCTTCAAGCTGCCGGATCTCGGGGAGGGGGTCGGTGAAGCCGAGATCGACCGCTGGCTCGTCGAGGAAGGGCAGGAGATAGCGGAGGACGACCCGCTCGTCGAGGTGATCACCGACAAAGCGACGGCCGAGATCCCCTCTCCGTTCGCGGGCGTCGTCAATCGCATCCACCACGATGCTGGTTCCGTGGTACCCGTCGGCACCGTGCTCGTCACGATCGGAGAGGTCGCGCACGCCGGTTCGTCATCGAACGCTCCACCACCTCCTCCTCCCGTCGGGACCGGCACATCCGTCGGGACCGGCACATCCGTCGAGTCCGGTGTCTCCATCGAGTCCGGCGGGCGACGATCCGAAGACGTGGCATCCAGCAATGGTGAGGACTCGGTCAAGGCCATGCCTCCGGTGAGGAAGCTGGCTCGCGACCTGAACGTCGATCTGGCGCGGGTGAGCGGTAGCGGCCCGGGCGGCCGTATCTTGCGAGCGGACGTCGAAGCCCAGGCCGGATCGATCTCCCCCGGCGGCGGTACGACTGGACGGCGCGAGCCGCTGCGAGGGGTTCGTCGCACCATCGCCCAGCGCATGAGCGAGGCCCATCGGGTCGTCCCCCCCGTCACGCATGTAGAAGAGTGTGACGTCACGGAGTTGGACGCGACCCGCAAGCTAGCCAACGAAAGAAACCCCGAAGAAGTGAAGCTGACCTTCCTCCCCTTCATCGTGAAGGCGGTCGTCACCGCCCTCAAGGACTACCCCGCGATGAACGCTTCGCTGGATGAGGATGCTCAGGAGATCGTTTTCCATGACAACTACGACATCGGGGTCGCCGTCGATACCGACGCGGGCTTGACGGTCCCTGTGATCCGGGATGCCGATGGAAAGCGACTCGTGCAGATCGCTGCAGATATCGAGCGATTCGCTCGAGAGGCGAGAGCCGGCACTCTGAAGAGTGACGACCTGCGCGGCGGAACCTTCACCGTCACCAGCCCCGGACCCTTCGGCGGCTTGATGGCGACTCCGATCGTGTTCCATCCGCAATCCGGGATCCTCGGCGTCCACCGCGCCATCGATAGACCGGTGGTTCGAGACGGGCAGATCGTGATCCGCAAGATGATGAACCTGTCCGTCACGTTCGACCACAGGGTGCTCGACGGCATGACCGCGGCGAAGTTCGTCCTGGATGTGGTGACACTGCTCGAACACCCCGCGGTGCTGGCCCTCGAGAACTGAGCACACTCTCAGCTCTCGAGCCCATGATCCCCAAGGATCGTTGCTAGGGATCCGGCCGCGACCCGACTCCGTTACGGAGCGTGCCGATCCCCTCGATCTCCAGCTCAACCACGTCGTCGGGTTCGAGCTGCCGGCCCAGATCGAGGCCGCAGCATCCACCGGGGGTTCCCGACCCGAACACATCTCCGGGCCAGATGTCCTCCGCCTGAGATACGTGAGCCACCATGTCGGTCCACGTCCAACGCGCGTCGCCCGAGCGACCCCGGCCCCACACCTCGCCGTTGACGCGACATGTCATCAAGAGGTCGGGCTCGGCCCCCAGCTCGTCTGCAGTCACGATGCACGGCCCGAAGGCGTTTGCGAAGTCCTTCCCCTTGGCTGGGCCCAACCAAGCACTGATCTCTTGGGCCTGGATGTCACGAGCTGAGAAGTCGTTGAACACGGTGAACCCGAATATGTGGTCGGCGGCCGCCTCGGGCGCCAGGTCGCGCCCTCTCTTGCCGACGATCATGGCGAGCTCGAGCTCGAAGTCCATCTGCTCCGTATAGGCGGGCCACGGACATTCGTCCTCGGGCCCGAGCAGCGCGCGGTGATTGCCCTTGTAATAGATGGGGGCCTTGTACCAGTAGCCGGGGACCTCGCCTCCGCGTCGCTGCGCTCCTCTCTTGACGTGGTCCTCGAAGGCGAGAAAGTCTTTGAGCGACGCCACTCTGTCCAGTGGGCACAGCCATGTCAGCGGCTCTGACCGGACATCCAGCGGCTCGACCCGGGTTTCACGCACGACCTGCTCGACCTCGTGCCAGATCACCGCTCCTTCCTCGATCAACAACAGAGTTGAAGCTAGCCACCTATCCAGCTCGAAGTCGAAAGCGTCCCCCTTCGCGTTCGACCATGCCTCGACGAGGTCGATGGGTTGGCGATCGTCGATCGATATCGCGATGCGCGGCTGCCAGCCGCCGCGATTAGACGAGTAGCGGTAGAGACGCAACTACTCGTCCAACAATCCCATCCCGCGCGCCCAGGAGGTCTCGTACTCGGTGATGATCACGCCCTCGGCCTCGGAGCTCAGAACCAGCGGATGTTCCGTCTCGACCATCACCGCGACCTCGTCGGTCCGATCTTTGCTCTTCGAAGCCTCGATCGCAGCCGGCTGGGGGCCGTGATGCACCCCTTGCGGGTGCAGGGTCATATAACCCTCGTCGATGCCGGCCCTGCTGAAGTAATCGCCGGCGTGATAGAAGAGCACCTCGTCCGCATCGATGTTGGCGTGATAGAAGGGCACCTTCAATACCTGTGGGTCCTCTTCGAGCGGTCGAGGAACGAAGGAACAGATCACGAACGCCTGATTCGCGAACGTGCAATGCGCCGACGGTGGCATGTGATAGCTGGGTGAGTACACCGGGCGGTGTTTGAGGATGTTCAGCTTCACGGGACACAGGTCCCCCTGCCAGCCGACGACATCCAACGGATGCCACGCGAACCACAACGAAGTGAACACCCCGTCTCGTTTCACCCGTACCTCGAACTCGCCCTCCTCCTCATGTGGGTCGGGTTCCGGAACCTCGAGCACGCCCGGGTCGAACTGAGCATGCCGACCCATGAGTCCTCGGTCGGGGATATGATACTCGCCGGTTCCTTCGATGATGAAGAAGAAGTTGTCGTCTCCATCGGGCACCACCCTGTGCGTGGTCCCCTTCGGGATGATGACGTAATCGCCCGGCTCATAGGTCAGCGGGCCATAGTCGGTCTCGAACGTCCCCTCGCCGCGGTGAACGAAGTAGCAGACGTCTCCGTCGGAATCCCTCAAGAAGTGCTTCATCGCCTCCGTTCGGCGGCTGACGAACAAGCGAACGTCGTCGTTGCCGGCGATCATCTGCCACGTGCCGTTCGGCTCCGTCATGTCTTCGGGCTTCATCTCGTTCAGATTGAGAGCGCGAGGGCGCAACGGTCCCTCGATCCGGGTCCACGCCGTCGGAGGGTGCGTGCGATAGAGGTGTGATGCGCGACCGAAGAAGGTCTCGCGACCGTGCTCCTCTTCGAAGGTGCCCTCCGGTACGGCGACGTGCGCCTGCTTAGTGACTACGCCCTTCGAAAAGACCGCCTCCATCAGAGGTTCCCCCTCGCTGCTTGGTCGCGTTCGATGGCCTGGAAAAGCGCCTTGAAGTTACCCGCCCCGAACCCCTTGGCTCCGTGCCGTTCGATGACCTCGAAGAAGACCGTGGGACGATCCTGCACCGGTTTCGAGAAGATCTGCAGGAGGTACCCGTCCTCGTCGTTGTCCGCCAGGATGCCGTTGCTCTGCAGGGCGTCGATCTTGCCGGCGATCTCCGGCACGCGTTGCTTGACGTCCTCGTAGTAGGTCCCGGGAACCCGCAAGAACTGGATGCCGGCTGCGCGCATCGATTCGACGGTGGCGACTATGTCCTCGGTCGCCATCGCGATGTGCTGCACGCCGGGTGTCTTGTAGTACTCGAGGTATTCCTCGATCTGCGACTTGTTCTTTCCTTCGGCGGGTTCGTTGATCGGGAGCTTGATCTTGCCCTCTCCATCCCATACGACCTTGGACATGAGGGCCGAGTACTCCGTAGAGATCTCCTCGTCGGAGAAGTGGCGAAGCTCGGTGAAGCCCATGATCCGCTCGTAGAAGGCCACCCACTCATTCATCTTTCCGAGTTCGACGTTGCCGACGACATGGTCGACGTGCTTGATCCCAAGGCCCCCGTCATCGTGGGCATCCTCGATCGGCTCGAAGCCGGGAAAGAACGGTCCGGAGTAATCCGGTCTGCTGATGAGTGAGTGGATGGTCTCGCCGTACGTCGCGATCCCGGCCTTTACGACCTTGCCGTATTCGTCCTCGAAGACCTCGGGTTCTGCCACGCTGGCCGCGCCGCGGTCGACGGCAACCCGGTGGGCCTCCTCTGCGTCGGGAACGCGAAGTGCGACGTCGTGAACCCCATCGCCGTGAAGCCGAACGTGCTCGGCCATGGGGCCGTCCGGTCCCAGCGCGCCCGTGAATACGAGACGGACCTCGTTCTGCTGCACGCAGTAGGACACATGGTCTCTGCTTCCCGTCTCGAGACCCATCCACGCGATCGGGGTGAACCCGAAGGACTTGTAGTAGTGAGCGGCCTGCTTCGCGTTGCCGACGAAGAACTGGATGTAATCGATCCCCAGGATCGGAAAGGAATCTTCTTTCGTGTTCAAGGCTCCACCTCCATGTGCGCCAGAGGAACAGGATAAAGGGAATGCGAGTTGCCCATCCGTGGGTCGCTACTGCCCCTGAAAGTCCGGCTTCCGCTTCTCGAGGAACGCCTTGACCCCCTCGAGGTGATCCTGGCTCAGCCCCGCTTCGGTCTGAGCCGCGACCTCGAGATCCAGCTGTTCATCGAGGGTGACCTGGGCCGCGGATTGGACCAGAGACTTCGTGAGGGCATAGGCACGCGTCGGCCCGGCCGCCAGGCGGGACGCCGCCGCCCGCCAGGTGGACTCGAACTCATCCGCCGGCACTACCTGATCCACCAGGCCGAGGTCGAGGGCCGCTTCGGCCCCGACAGGCTCGCCACTCGACGCCATGCGCCAGGCCTCTGCACTGCCGACTGCTTTCGTTAGGAACCAGAGAGCGCCGGAATCGGGCACGAGCCCGACCTTGATGAACGCCAAGACGAGCTTGGCATGCTCTGAGGCGATGCGGATGTCACACGCCAAGGCGATGCTCGCTCCGGCACCGGCGGCCACGCCGTTGATGGCCGCCATCACAGGCTTAGGCGCGGCTCGGATCGAGCGGATCAGCGGGTTATAGCGGTCGGTGAGGGTATCCCCCAGAGGGGGAGGCTCGCCCCTCTCGTAAGAACCAGCGAGCGCGCCGAGATCCTCGCCGGACGAAAAGGCGCGGCCGGCGCCGGTTATCACGATGCAACGGACACCCTTATCCGCCGACGCGTCACGCATAGCACCGAGAGTCGCCATGCCAAGATCATCATTGAAGGCATTCAGGACATCGGGACGATCCAGGGTGACCGTTGCCACGCCATCTTCGACCTCGACTCGGATGGTCATCGCCGAAACGCTACCGTCGAGTCGGTGACCCGTCTAGCGATCGGAGGCACGCTTGGGCAACTGGACGGTGAACACCGTCCCCTCACCCTCCTTACTTACGACGTTCACCTCTCCCCGGTGGGCGTGTACGAGGTTCCTCACGATGAAAAGCCCGAGTCCGAAGCCGCCCCCCGGCGGCGTGTCCTTCCCCCCCGCCTGCCTGAAACGTTCGAAGATCATCTGCAGCTGATCTCTCCCGATCCCTTGCCCATCATCGGCAACCTCGATGGTGGCCTCGGATTCTGTCTCCCTCAAGGCGACCGCGACATGAGCGTCTGTCCCCGCGTATTTGAGCGCGTTCTCGACGAGGTTCGACAGGATCTGTTGAACGGACGTGGAGTCACCCCAGACGATCGGTCGTTCCGGTTCGGTCACGAGCGAAATGACCCTGTCCCGTCCGACGGTGAAGTGTTGCAAGTCATTGATGATCGACTCGGCGACTTCGCGCAGGTCGACACGCTCTCGTCGCAGGCGAGGCCCCCCCGATTCCAGGCGCGAGGCGGTGAGGAAATCCTCGACCAGCCTCAGCAGCTTGTTGGCTTGACGTTCGATCACCTCCATGAACTCCCGATGCTGTTCGGGAGATAGATCCTGCCCCCTGCTGGACATCGTCTTGGCGGCGCCGATGATCCCGGTCAACGGCGTCCGCAGCTCGTGGGAGACCGTGGCGACGAAGTCGCTCTTCATGCGATCGAGCTCCTCGAGGCGCGCGATCGTCTCGCGCTCCCTTTCGATCCGCGAGCGAAGGGTTTCACTCTGCACACGCTCCTCGACCAATAGGTTCGAAAACCGGCGAAGGCTACGCTCCTTCTCCAAGATGTAAACGAGGAACGCCAGAGCAAGTCCCACCGGGAGCACGGCGACTATCCAGGAGGGCGGGCTCTGGTCCCCGCGTGATCCGGAAAAGATGTCGCTGCCGATCACGAACAGCGCGACGGCGACCGTGATCGCAATGATGACGACGAGAGATGTCGTCCACAGCTGCGTCCGCCGCCGGTCGATGTCCGAGAGACTTAGTCCCCGCCGACCCTGGATACCCGCCGCTCGTGCCTCTGCGCGGGTGTCAGGCCCCCCGGCTACCTGTTCTCCGTCTGCCATTCCACGTGCCCCGGAGGCGCAGGTGAAGGGTCCTCGAGCACCTGCTTGCTGCGCAGCTGCTCCACTGGGATGGGAACGGGATAGCGGGACGAGAAACACGCCGTGCAAAAAGTGTCGGCGGGTATCTGAGTAGCGGCCACCATCCCGTCATGCGACAGGTATCCGAGCGAGTCCGCCTCGATGTAGCCCTGCACCTCCTCGATGCTCCCGCCCGCTGCGATGAGCTCATCCTGGTCCGGCATGTCGATGCCGTAGAAGCACGGCCATTTGATGGGAGGTGATGAGACCCTGATGTGGACCTCGCGTGCTCCCGCTTCGCGCAACATACTCACGACCTGCCTCGTGGTGTTCCCCCGCACGATCGAGTCGTCGACAACAACAAGGCGACGGCCCTCGATAACCTCACGTAGCGGGTTCAGCTTCATACGGATGCCTTGCTGACGCATCCTCTGGGTCGGCTGGATAAAAGTGCGGCCAACGTAACGATTCTTTACGAATCCCTCGCCGTAGGCGATGCCCGACTCGAGAGCGAACCCCTGGGCCGCGGGCACCCCACTGTCGGGTAGGGGCATCACCAACTCCGCCTCCGCGGGTTGCTCCTGAGCCAGGCGCTGGCCCATCCGATAGCGCGTCGCGTAGACGTTCTGCCCCATCAAGGCGGAGTCGGGACGGGCGAAATAGACGTGTTCGAAGATGCACGCGGCCGGACGAGCTTCGACAAAGCGCTCGCTGTGAACGCCATCATCGTCAATGGCCACTAACTCGCCGGGCTCGATGTCTCTTATGAACTCAGCTCCGAGTAGATCCAGCGCACAGGTCTCGGATGCGAGGATCCAGCCCCTTTCCGGAAGGCGACCCAGACAAAGCGGCCTGAATCCCTGTGGATCGCGCGCGCCGAAAACGCGGTTCTCGTCCATCATCGTGAAGGAGTACGCCCCGTCGAGACGAGGCAGCACGGATCGGATCGCCGAATGCATGTCGGCCTTGTCTGAGGACGCTATATGAGCTGCGACCAGATCCGTATCCGAGGTCGACGGCATGCGACCGCGTTGCGGTGTCGGGTCGCCGCCGGCTTCCGCCAGCGCACGCTTGAGGTCAAGAGAGTTCACCAGGTTCCCGTTGTGGGCGAGGGCCAGGTGGCCCACGGGGCCGGACTTATAGGTCGGCTGGGCGTTCTCCCACGATGACGATCCCGTCGTGGAGTAGCGGGTGTGACCGATAGCGTGCTTGCCACGCAAACTCTTCAAGACCAGCTCGTCGAAGATCTGGGACACGAGCCCCAGCTCCTTGTAGACCACTACCGATTGACCGTCCGAGATCGCCATCCCCGCGGCCTCTTGCCCGCGATGCTGAAGGGCATAGAGGGCGTAATAAGTAAGCCGAGCGACGTCCTCGCCCGGCGCATAGATCCCCACGACGCCGCAAGCGTCTCGAGCCTCTCCCGCCATTGTCAGGCCATCGTAGCTGAGAGGCGTGAGGGCAAGGCGTCTTCAAACGTTCTCGTAGCGAGCTCCAGAGGGAGCGCGAAGACTCCGAAATCGAGCGCATCGCCTCCGACCTCTCCGATGGTGCTCGCCGGCAGACCCATGTCCGACGCCAGGGACAAGACCTCGTCGAGGACGGCCCCGCTGCAGGTCACGATCGCGCGGGAAGGGCTTTCGGAGAAGAGCCACCGGTGATCCTGGCCGTCTCGTTCGCGCAGAGCGAAACCGATCCGTCCCGCGAGCGCCGACTCCGCGAGAGCGATGGCCAGGCCCCCCGACGAGAGATCGTGAGCTGACCGAACGAATCCCCGAGTCGACGCTTCGATGAGGACCTCATGGAGGCGATGTTCCGCCTCGAGGTCGAGAAGCGGGGGCCGGCCCGCCACCGTGTGGTTGACCACTTTGGCGTACTCGCTGCCCCCGAGATCGTCGTCGCGAGTCTCGCCCAGCAGCACGAGAGCGTCTCCTTCGGAACCGAACGCAAGGCCGACGGAACCCCTCGCCGACTCGAGCACCCCCAGCATCCCGATCACCGGAGTCGGATAGATGGCTCGGCCCTGGGTCTCGTTATAGAAGGAAACGTTGCCCCCGGTCACGGGCGTCGACAGGGCCGTGCACGCGTCACGGATACCACGCACCACCTCTGCGAACTGCCACATGACCTCCGGCCTCTCCGGGCTGCCGAAGTTGAGACAGTTGGTGATCGCGACCGGCCGGGCTCCAACGCAGGCGACGTTGCGGGCGGCCTCCGCCACCGCGAGCTTCGCACCCTCGTAAGGATCGAGGAAGCAGAAGCGACCGGGCCCATCCGTGGTCACCGCGACGGCCGTGTCTCTGCCCGGCAGCCTCAGGACGGCGGCATCACCGCCCGGGCCCTGCACCGTTCCGAGGAACAACATGTGGTCGTACTGCTCCCAGGCCCAGCGCTTCGACGCGACCGAGGGAGAGCCCAGGACCTCGAGGAACGCTTTCTCCAGATCGCCGGGGGAGTCGTCGCCGGGCGCTCTGGCTTGCAACGCGTCCAGCCATTCGGGCCGGCGACGCGGCCGGTCGTATAGCGGTCCCTCGTCCGCGAGCGATTCAGCCGGTACCTCTGCGACGGTGACACCATTCAGGCGTACGTGGATGTTGCCGCTCGACGTGACCTCGCCCACGATGCGCGCCTCGAGCCCCCACTTGCCGCAGATCTCCAGAACCGCGTCCACGTTGCCGGGTGCCACGACAGCAAGCATCCGCTCTTGCGATTCCGAGATCATGACCTCGAACGGTTCCATGTCCGCCTCGCGCAGATGAACGCGAGCGAGATCCAGGTCCATGCCCATGTGGGACTTGGCGGCCATCTCTGCGGTGGGACAAGAGAGCCCTCCCGCGCCGAGGTCCTGGAACCCGGCGACGAGGTCGTCCCGGATGAGCTCGAGTGATGCCTCGATCAGGAGCTTCTCCGTTAACGGGTCGCCCACCTGAACCGAGGGCCGCTTCTCGTGCGAGTTCTCATCGAATTCGGCGGACGCGAGAACGCTTGCCCCACCGATCCCATCGCGTCCGGTTGCGGAACCGAACAGAACGACGGAGTGACCCGCCACGTCCGCGCGCCCGCTCATCGATCGATTCTCGACGAGGCCAAGGCAGGCGACGTTGACGAGTGGGTTCTCCTCGTAACACTCCTCGAACACCAGCTCGCCGCCCACCGTCGGGACCCCGATCGAGTTGCCGTAGGACGAGATGCCGTGCACGACTCCATCCACGAGATAGCGCGTGCGCGCGTCATCAAGATGCCCGAAGCGCAGCGGATCCATCAAGGCGATCGGGCGTGCCCCCATCGAAAGGATGTCGCGGACGATGCCCCCGACGCCTGTCGCCGCTCCGTTGAACGGTTCAACGAAAGACGGGTGGTTGTGCGACTCGATCTTCCACGCCACCGAGACGCCCGGCGCCACCTCGATGATGCCGGCCCCCTCACCCGGTCCCACGAGGATGTGGGGGCCTTCGGTTGGAAGCGACGCGAGGTGGCTGCGGCTCGACTTGTAGGAGCAGTGCTCGCTCCACATCACAGAGAACATGGCGAGCTCGGTGTAAGAGGGGTCGCGGCCCAGCCGCTCGATGATGGCCTGGAGCTCGTCGTCGGTGAGGCCGAGCTCGCGGTGGAGCCCCTCTCGCAACGTCACACTCGGGCCGGCGTCGTCTTCAAGACGTGGTCGATCGCCGAGCCAAGAAGAACGATGCCGTCTTCGGAACCAAGGAGCTCGTCGCAGGCGCGCTCGGGATGAGGCATCAACCCAAAGACGTTCCCGTTCTCGTTAACGATGCCGGCTGCGTCGTCCAGAGCGCCGTTCGGATTGTCCACGTATCGCAGGACGATCTGATCGCGCTCGCGCATTCCCTGCAACGTCTCGGGGTCGCAGTACCAGTTGCCTTCGAAGTGATTGATGGGGATCCTCAACACCGCGCCGGTTGACGCGCGAGAGGTGAACGGCGTGGCTGCGTTGTCAACGCGCAGCTCCGTCCACTTGCACATGAACTTCAGGCCCTTGTTCTTGTGGAGTGCCCCCGGAAGCAACCCCGCCTCACAGAGAACCTGGAAGCCGTTGCAAACGCCCAGGACGAGTCCTCCGCGCTCTGCGTGGGCGATCACCGCATGCATGATGGGTGAGAACCGCGCGAGAGCTCCCGTGCGCAGGTAATCCCCGTGTGCGAAGCCCCCGGGGAGCACCACGAGGTCGACCTCGGGAAGGACCGGATCGTCGTGCCACACCAGCTCGGTCTCGGCCCCCAGCTGCGCCAACGACTTAACGCAATCACGCTCGCAATTCGAACCAGGGAACACGACCACGCCGACGCGGGCCTTCATGCCTGTGCTCCCTCCGTTCGCGCCTCGAGGATCGCCACTTCGTAACCCTCGATGACCGTGTTGGCGAGCAACCGCTCGCACATCTCGGTCGCGCGCGTGAGAGCTTCGTCTTCGGTTGCGGCCTCGACCTGGAGCATGATGCGTTTGCCCACGCGCACCCCGCTCACGCCCGTATAGCCCAGGGCGGGCAGCGCTCGCTCGATGGTCTGACCCTGCGGATCCGAGATGCCGGCCTTCGGCATGACGTTCACCACGACGGAGAAGGTCATGTCGCACCTCCCGCCAGCGCCGTCAGACCGG
>JALZJQ010000070.1 GCA_030859685.1 Actinomycetota bacterium
TGCTTGCGATCCACGCCCACCCCGACGACGAATCGTCGAAGGGCGCCGGCACGATGGCGAAGTACTCCTCGGAAGGCGCGCGCGTCGTGCTCCTCTGTGCGACGCGAGGCGAGGAAGGCGACATCCTTAACCCGAGGATGGACAAGCCGGGGATCAAAGAGAAGATGCCTGAGCTACGCGAGGCCGAGCTCGAAACGGCAGGCGACATCCTCGGAGTGGAAAAGATCTATCAACTTGGCTATCGCGACTCGGGCATGCCGGAGAATGACAGCAACAACCATCCGAACGCATTCTGGAACGCCGATCCCGAGGAAGCGGTTGGGCGCATGGTCGCCATCATCCGGGCAGAACGTCCCGAGATCGTGCTCAGCTACGACGAGGCGCGCGGATACGACCACCCCGACCACGTCCGGGTGTGGGAATGGGGGCGCCGGGCTTTCCAGGAGGCCGGGGACCCCGAGAGATTCCCCGACGCAGGCGAGCCGTGGCAGCCGTCCCGGCTGTTCTTCTTCGCGACGTTCAACAAGCAACGGATGCAGATACTGCACGAGGCGGCGAAGAGTCGAGGGATCGACAGTCCGTTCGGCGGGTGGCTCGAGAACTGGGACGAGATCGGGTTCGAGGATCCGCGGATCGATACCCGCGTCGACGTGAGCGACTTCATCGAGCTGCGGAGTAAGGCGCTCTTGGCTCACGCCACACAGATCGACCCGGAGAGCTTCTGGTTCGCGGTCCCAGATGACCTGCAGAGAGAGGTCTACCCGTGGGAGGACTACACGTTGGACCAGTCCGCCACGGACTCCTCTCCGCCGAAGGATGACCTCTTCGAGGGGCTCTAGGCCCTATCTGCGGTGCGTCGCTCCAGCGCCTGTTCGACGCACGCGTTGATCTCGTCGCCCATCAGTTCCTCGTGCTCCAGTAGAGCGTCGCGCAGTGCTTCGACGAGGTCGCGGTTCTGCTGCAGCAGGTAGACGACCTGGTCCTTCTGACGGCGGAGCACGTCGTCGACCTCTTTCTTCGCCTTCTCGTTCGAGAGGACCCGGGCGACGATGTTGGTATTGGAATAGGGGCCCTCGTGGATCGCTTCGTACGACACGAGGGATTCGCCCATCCCGTAAGAGCCGACCATCTGCGCGACCACCTCGGTGGCGGCCATGAGGTCGGATGATGGGCCGGTGCCGGACTCCCCGAAGAAGATCTCCTCGCACGCCATCCCGGCCAGCATGATCTTCAGGCGCGCTTCGAGCTCGCTCTGGGTGCGCGTGAAACGCTCCTCGGCGTCGGAGTGAGCCAGGAGCCCGAGCGCCTGCCGGCGTTTGATGATCGAAAGGACCTCGAGCTTGCGCTCTCCGGCAGCGCACATGAAGGCAGCGACGGCGTGACCGGCCTCGTGCGTCGCGATCAAGACTCGCTCGTTGTCGGTGTAAGCGACGGGTTGAGCGATGCCGATCTCCTCGGACAGCCGTGCCCGCTGCACGTCGCGCCAGCTGAGCTCCCGGCGGTCTTCGCGGATGGCCCACACCAACCCTTCGTCGAGTATGTGCTCGAGCATCGCCGGGGTGTAACCGAGAGTCATCGCAGAGAGCTCTTCGCGGATGTCTTCCCGGTCCATGTCGGCGGAGTGTGCGCGCCGTTCTAGGAAGTAGTCGACGAGCTCGCGCCGTCCGGCCTTGGAGGGAAGATCGAAGTTCAAAGTGCGATCGAAACGGCCGGGTCGCAAAAGGGCGGGATCCAAAGAGTCGGCCCTGTTCGTGGCGCCGATGATGAGGACGTTCGAGTAGGGGACGATCTTCTTGTGGAAACGGCGGCCATCGGGAAGGAGCTTGTTGGCCCCGTCGATGAGCAGGTTCTTGACCCGTTGCCAGAACGGCGGCGTGTCGAATGACTGGAGTTGCACGAGGAACTCGTTGACCATGCCCCCTCCCGAGCTGGGGGATCCGAACTGACTTACCCTCTGCCCGCTGAAGCCATCCATGCCCCCCCGCGCGCTTCCCACTGCATCCATCTCTTCGATGAAGCCGATCGCGCCTCCCTCTTTGCGAGCCGCTTTGCGCAGTGACTTGAAAAACGACCGGATGCGGAATGAAGTCATCCCGAAGAACATGCTGTGGAACGCAGGCGCCGAGACGAACAGGAACGGGACGCCGGCCTCGGCTGCCATCGCCTTGGCCATGTGGGTCTTGCCCGTACCGGGCTTGCCTTCGAACAAGATGCCTCGCCGTGGATTTCCGCCGAGGTCGTCACGGAACGTCTTGTAAGTCAGGAAGATCTGAAGCGTTCGAGTTACTTCCTCGAGCAGGATGTCGATCCCGCGCACGTCGGCGAAGCGGATCCCGATCTCCTCCGGGCTGAAGCGGATGTGAGGTGACCGGCCGTTGATGACGAGGGGGCCGAGCACCCCGAGCCCGATGACGAGGATCATGGCTATCGGGAAAAGCCACAGAACCGCATCCGCTCCCAGCGACGGCCAGCCGAACTGGAGCGGATCCCCCTCGATGAGACGCTTCAGGAAGTAAACGAGGAAGGCGGTGCTGAAAACGAGGATCCAGGCGAGTCGACGCTGGCGGTTCCGTTCCCTGGTCCTGGCAACATCCGCGCGGTGGCGCTCCGCAACGCTGCGGAAGGTCTCCCCACCGCCGATCGCCGAAGCGCTACTGACCTTGTGCTGGTCCACCTGTTCTCCTGTCGGCCCGGGGGAAGATCGTTTCAATCATGGGTGAGTAAAGGCACGCGGGGTGCCCCCTATTGAGTCGGCGTGCCGGGGGGTACTTCTTTAGGGACGGCCGCAATGCTCCCGATCGCCACCAGCAGGAAAGGTGCCGCCAGAGCTCGGGCCGTCCCCCGGATCAGGCCCACCAGCGGCCAGGTAGCTTCGTCGGGGACCACCTCGACCAACTGGAGGCCGGTCCGCTCGAACAGCCATCCGATTGTCAGCGCCAGCAGTGCCGCAGCGACGACCGAAGGCAGAGCCCCCAGCAGCGTCCTGGCGATGCCCTGATGCCGCCGGCGGACGGATCTCAAGGCGCCCGGGATCGTGGGCACCCCTCCTCGAGCGTCGACTGCCAGCACTTGCCCCGTCGCCCGGGCCAGCAACGGGAGCAGAAGAGCCAATTCGAGGACGGCCAGCCCCAGGTACGTCAGCCGGGCGGTGCGGAGCTCATCCGGCCCCACGCCCTTGACCTGCCTGTAGTCGGGGAACTCTTCGATACTCGAGTGGAGCTCCGCCACCTCGATGACATCGCGGAACACGAAGCTGTAGCCCACGTGGAGCGGAACGGTGAAGACCGCGACCATCAAGAACAGGGTCGAGAAGTTGCGGAAGGCAGCGCTGAACGCCCGCTCGAGCATCGGCCGAGTGTAGACAGGACGAGGCCGGCCGGCCCGCCGTGGCGAGGGACGACCGGAAGTGTTGGCGCGGGGGCCCTTCTCCGTGATAATCCTCTCGTGAGCATCGGCGGGCGCGATTGAAGATCCTGTTGTGGCATGGCTACCTCCTGACGGGCTCAGGATCCAATCTGTACACATCGAACATCGCCCGGGTATGGCGAGCCGCCGGCCACGACGTCCTCTTGATTTGCCAGCAGCGCGACCTGGTAGATCTTCCGTACATCGACGCCGCAGGCACCTTCTCCGCTGATAATTCCTCGATCGACTTCGACGGAACGGGGGCCGAGCCATCGTCCGGTCGATGCGCAGTGGCTAGACCAGATATCGGCGACATCCTCCCCGTGTACGTCTATGACGAGTACGAAGGGTTCACCGCGAAGCGTTTCGTCGATCTGACCGACGAAGAGCTGACTCGGTACACATCGGCGAACGTCGCTGCGATGAAGACCGCCATCGAGCTGCACCATCCCGACGCGATCGTCACGGGACACGAGGTGATGGGTCCCTATATCGCGAAGGAAGCGTGTGACGCAACGGGGACCTCCTACATCGCGAAGCTTCACGGCAGCGCACTCGAGTACGCGGTCAAGGAACAGGATCGTTATCTGCACTTCGCACGGGAAGGTCTCTCCGGGGCAAAGGTGGTCACCGGGGGAAGCCGTTACATGGTCGAGGAGGCGGCCCGTTACATCCCCGGGTGGCGCGACCGTGCGGCCGTAGTGAATCCCGGCTGTGACGTGAACCTGTTCAAACCGTTCGAGACCCGCGAACAAGGCCCTCCCGTCGTCGGGTATGTCGGCAAGTTCATCGCGGCTAAGGGCGTGCACAACTTCTTGCTGGCCCTCGGACTTGTGAACGGGTCATTCCGCGTCACGATCGTGGGCTATGGGGGATTCGAACGCGGGCTGAAGGAGCTGTGGGATGCGATCGGACGCTCCGATGCCGGCGCGCTCGAAGCGATCGCCGGCGAGGGAGACGGGAAGCCTCTGGGGGACGCGCGGACCTTCGTTCGGTCCGGCGCCGTCGACGGGGACTACTTCCGGCGAGCTGCTGGGGTAGACCTCGAGTTCGCGGGTCGTCTCGACCATGGGCCCCTGGCGAAGGTCTTGCCCGGCTTCTCCGTTCTCGTGATCCCGTCGGTCGTCCCAGAGGCCTTCGGCATGGTGGCGGCCGAGGCGGCCGCCAGTGGTGTTCTGCCGGTGGTGCCGCGACATTCGGGCATCGGCGAGGTGGGTGGAGTGCTGGAGGATGCCCTCGGGGACCCGGGCCTCCTCACCTACGATCCCGCCACTCCCATCGAAGGTATCGCGGCAGCGCTCGAGCGGGTGCTGGGGATCGATGACGAGACGAGAGGTTGGATGGAGGCCACGGCCGTCGCCACCGCCCGTCGTCTGTGGTCGTGGGAGCACGTGGCCGACCAGCTTCTCGCGCACGCCGTCGAACGCTGAACCCGCCGCGACTAGTCGAAGTTGGGCCGTCTAAGCCGCTTGACCTCTCCGCGGTGCTTCTTGTCTTGAAGCCGTCGTTCCTTCGAGGCCTTGGAGGCTCGGGTCGGGACGCGCGCCCGGCGCGGCTTCAGAGCGTCCGCGACGAGCCGGGCCAGGCGTCCGATGACGTCTTCCCGGTTGCGCGTCTGAGATCGCTGGGCGGAGCTCGCGAGTCTCAGGGTGCCGGACGAGTCGATGCGCGTTCGGAGAGCGTGGCGGATGCGCGCTCGCTGAGTAGGCGTGAGCACCTCCGACTCGTCTACGTTCCACAGGAGCTCTACCCGGGTCGACGACCGGTTGGCGTGCTGCCCGCCGGGTCCCCCCGAGGGTGTGAAGTTGAACTCGATCTCTGAGGCGGGGATCGTCAACGACCGCCCGACTCGCACGTCATCCCCCATCGGAACCAACTATCGCCGGCATGGTCCGGTTGCCAACCATCTCGGGATCGGTGTGGAACGGATCGACGAACGTCACGCGGATAGTTGTCGCGCGAGAAGGCTCGCGTCCGTGACCGGTTGTTGGCACACACCCCTGCGACAGACATAAGCAGTCGACGGGCCTCCATCCGACCCACGGCCGGCCAGCAACGGGATCCGATCGCGCGCCGACTCATCGGGGGCCACCACCAGCACCTTGTTCGGTAGGTAGCGCGACCGCACGACCTCCAGGAGGTCTCCCGGATCGTGGCCGACGATCACGATCTCGACGGGGTCGCCGGTGTAGAAGTCGATCGCCTCGAGGAGGTGACCGAAGCCCTGAGGGGAACGCGCTGCGGCATCCTGGACCAAGCGGATGGCTCCTAGCGCGTGTTCCTCATACGACACTTCTCCCGTAAGGAGAGCAAGGCGTTGCAGTTGCAGAGCCATCACCGAGTTGGCGCTGGGGATCGCGTTGTCGAAAATCTCCTTCGGCCGCATGACGAGGGTCTCTCCATCGCTGCCGGTCATGTAGAAGCCGCCGGCCGAGTCATCGACGAACAACCGGATCGCTTCGTCGGCGCACCAGCGAGCGCGCTCTAACCACTGGATCTGGTGCGTCGCCTCGAACAATGCCAGGGAGGCCTCGAGCGCGAACGCGTAGTCGTCGCAACACCCCAGATGCTTGACGATGTCGCCGCGTTGGGGATCGCGACGGAAGGAACGCATGAGCCTGCCGTCCATGCGCAACACATCGAACACGAACGTCATGGCTTCAGAGGCAGCCCGGATCCAGTCCGGTCTTTCGAGGGCGGAGCCGGCCTCGGCCAGCGCGGCCGCGGCGAGACCGTTCCAGGAGGCAAGTACCTTGTCGTCGGTTCCAGGACGCACCCGCTGGGCCCGACTAGCGAGTAGGGCCTTCCGCGCCCGCTCGACCGCGTCCCGGTCCTCGTGGTCGCCCGCCATTACGGGGATGTTCTTGTCCTCGAAGTTCCCCTCTTTCGAGAACCCCCAGGCCGCGACCGCCGCGTCGAAGTCGGCGCCGGTTACCGCGCGCACTTCGTCCAGCGACCAGACGTAGAACCGTCCTTCCTCGCCCTCCGAGTCTGCATCGAGCGACGACCAGAAGCCACCGGCCGGATCGCGCATCTCGTCGAGCATCCAATCCGCCGTTGCGAAGGCGACCTCGCGGTGTCGCTGGTTCCCGAACGCCTGCCACGACCGGGCGTATGTGCGGAGGAGTTGTGCGTTGTCGTAGAGCATCTTCTCGAAATGGGGTACGAGCCAGAAGCGGTCGACCGAGTAACGCGCGAACCCCCCACCCAACTGGTCGAACATGCCGGCGGCGGCCATCGCGTCCAGGGTCTTCCGAACCATCACTGGGGCCTGGCTACGATCCTTCTTCGCCAGACGCATCAGGAAGTCGGTCGTCATCGGTTGCGGAAACTTCGGCGCACCGCCGAAACCGCCGTACTCCTCATCGAACGCAGCGCGCAGGCCCTCATAGGCTTCATCCAGCAGGTCGCGCCCGATCGGGTCGGCCGAGGGTTGCAGCCTCGCCGTTATCCCGATGTGATCCACGAGTTGCCGGCCCTGGCCCTCGACCTCGCTCCGTCTCTCTTTCCACGCCTCTGCGATCGCGTCCAGGACGCGCTTGAACGACGGCATGCCCTGGCGATCGGCCGGAGGGAAGTACGTGCCTCCGTAGAAGGGTTTGCCGTCGGGCATGAGGAACACGGTCATCGGCCACCCACCCTGCCCGGTGAGAGCCTGCACCGCCTCCATGTAGATCGAGTCGAGGTCGGGCCGCTCCTCGCGATCGACCTTGATGTTCACGAAGTTCGCGTTCATCAGTTCGGCCGTCCCCGTGTCCTCGAACGACTCTCGTTCCATCACATGACACCAATGACATGCGGCGTAGCCGATCGACAGCAGGATCGGCTTGTCCTCCGCGCGCGCCCTCTCGAGCGCCTCTTCGGACCAGGGGAACCAGTCCACCGGGTTGTCCTTGTGCTGCAGGAGGTAAGGGCTCGCCTCGCCTGCTAGTCGATTCGACATCGCCCCATCATCACCCTGGCGCGCTTCCGCACGAGCCACGCTCCCCATTAGGCTGCCGGTCATGTCGGCGCTCGCCTACCTCGTTCCCCCGGTCACCGGCCTGTTCGCCTACCTGAAGGGACGCAGCCCCCGGATGCGTCTTCATGGCTTGCAGTCCGTCTGTCTGGGGGTCCTGTGGCCGGCCGCCCTCTACGCGGGGTCGTGGATCTCGCCGTCGGGGACGAGGATCGCCTTCGCCGTGTGCGCCCTCCTGTGGATCGGGCTGATCGTGGCGACCGCGCTCGGTTTCGACGCGATGCTCCCGGGTACCAAGCCGGCGCTGACCCGGGCGGCAGCGACCCCGCCGTCGCAGCGAACCTGAATGGAGGCCCTTAAGGCCGCGCGGCGAAGCACATCCGGCACGATGTCGCCGTCGAACCGTTGGTGGCTCCACAGGACGAGCATTTCCAAAGAGCCCCGCTTGCTTCGCTCGAGGCTTCTTCGCCCGAGGCCGAGCTGAACTCCTGGGTCTGAGCCGCCGCGCCCCCCGTTTGCACGGCCCCGCCGCCTCCCGATGACGGGGCGCCGGAGGAGGCAACCCATTCTCCGGTCGTCTCCTCGTACACCAGTAGCTCGTCCCCTCGCCTGAACCACCAGCGACCGTCTCGCTCGAACGGCTGCTCCTGCGGGTCTGGCTCGCTCGGTGTGTCGGCTGCTCCCGCCGAGGGTGCGTCCTCATCGTGGTGCGCGGCATAGGCGGAGGACGCGGCGGCCTGGTCCTGAGCGGGCTCGGGGGTGGTCTCCCGCTCCGGCGTGTGCTGCTCGGACGAGGTCTGAGATGGCTCCGGTTCTTCACGGCGTGGCTCGGGCTCCGCGGCGATGGCGGCGCGCTCCTCTATGGCCCGGGATTCACCGCGGTCGCCCGCTTCGATGCTCTTGCGGAGCTTCGAGATCGCGGACAGCGCGATAAGGGTCAGCAGCAACGTCAGCGCCAGGAGCGCCAGCGTCACGATCTGGAACAGATCTGCGTCGATCTCGGGCATCAGTTCCCCCTCGGTGCTGGGTCGGCTGCGGTTCCAATCATCGGGTCGGTCACGCGGTCTCTGTGAATCTTCTCCGAAATCACCCTACGCGAGCGGCAATCACGGCGCGGTCCTCGAGGATGGGCCCCGCGCATGAAGCAGAGCACCGTACGCAAGGACAGCGGCCAGGGCGGTTCCTACGAACAGCATGACATCACGGCCCAGGTCTATGCCCGCGAGGCGAGCCTGGGATTCGTCGACGCCACCCGCCTGGGGGCCGGTCAGGAGCACGAGGATGAAGCAGACGAGCGCGATGCCGGCGAGGGCGACGTAGAGGCCGGCCCGGTTCGGAAGCTTCAGAGCGGCTCCGACGAGGTTGGCGATAGTGAGTGCCACAATCACCAGGGTGATGACGAGCGCGACGCGCAGCAGGACCTCGAACGCCGGGGACCAGGCGTTGAGTCGCTCGATCGTCTCCGGCACGAGCTGCTCCGGGAACGCCGCGCGCGCTCCCTTGGGAAAGGCTTCGAATCTCACCTGCGCCCACATCGGGATGAAGGAGATGATGAGGAGACCGGCGCCGGCGGCCAGCATTATCTGTTCTCCCCTCGACAGTCGCTCCGAGTCCATCGCAGAACTATAGAGGGGGGACATCGAGGGCTCGGTGACTCGACGGATCCGGGTCGGTCCTCTGTAGAATCCGCCCGGGAGGGTGGAACCCCTAAGGAAGGGTGGGTAGAACCTCGTGGCCGTCATCAAGACGATCGACCTCGTCGGCGTGTCCGGCGAATCATGGAGGGACGCCGCCAATCAGGCGTTGGCCGAGGCCGCGCGCACGATCCGAGGGATCACCGCGATGGAGGTCCTCGATACCTCGTGCAACGTCGAGGACGGACGAATCTCCGAGTACCTCACGCACGTTCGGATCCGCTTCCGGATCGAGCGTTGAGAGTGGATCTCTAGATGCCGGGGATCGCTCTGGTCGGGATCCAATGGGGCGACGAAGGCAAAGGAAAGGTCACCGACCTCTTCGCCGAGCACACCGACCTCGTCGTTCGGTATCAGGGCGGCAACAATGCGGGCCACACGATTGTGGTGGGCACTGAACGCTACGCGTTGCACCTCATCCCCACCGGCATCCTCTACCCGCACTGCGTTCCGGTCATCGGCCCGGGGGTGGTGGTCAATCCTCAGGTCCTGATCGAGGAGATGGACTCACTCGAGGAGCGAGGGGTGGATACCGGGCGGCTGTTGCTGTCGGGGAACGCGCATCTGATCATGCCGTACCACCTGGAGCTGGACAAGGTGACGGAGCGACGGCTCGGGAAGAACCGCCTCGGCACCACGAAGCGCGGGATCGGACCGGCGTACGCGGACAAAGCCGCCCGTATCGGATTGCGCGTCCAGGATCTCCTCGACCCCAAGATCTTCTCGACGAAGCTCGAGGTCGCCATCAAAGAGAAGAACCTGCTGCTGACGCGGGTCTACGGTCGACTTCCACTAGAACGGACGCAGGTCGAGGAGGAGTACCTGGCATACGGGGAACGACTCGCCTCCCACATCACGGACACGAACAGGGTGGTGCAGCGCGCGCTGGACGATGACAAGACCGTGTTGTTCGAGGGGGCGCAGGCAACGATGCTCGACCTCGACCACGGCACCTATCCGTTCGTCACGTCTTCGAACCCGATCGCAGGTGGTGCCTGCGTCGGAGGAGGTGCCGGACCACGGGACCTCCAGCGGATCGTCGGCATCTCGAAGGCGTACTGCACGCGCGTCGGGTCGGGACCATTCCCCTCGGAGGCGGATCCCGCCGACGCCGAGCTTCTGGTCGAGGCCGGCGACGAGTACGGAACTACGACGGGTCGAAAGCGACGTTGCGGCTGGTTCGACGCGGTCGCGGCCCGCTACGCGGCGCGCTTGAACACGTTGTCGGAACTGGTCGTGACGAAGCTCGACGTGTTGTCGGCTTTCGACCCGATCAAGGTATGCGTGGCATACGAGTACGAGGGCGAGCGCTTCGAAGACTTCCCACCGAACCAGACGATCTTCAACAAGTGCCGCCCGGTGTTCGAAGAGCTGCCCAGCTGGAGCGAAGACATCACTGGGGCGCGTTCGATGCACGACCTGCCGAAGGAAGCTCGCTCCTACCTGGAGACGATCGAATCCCTCAGCCGGACACCTGTCTCGTGGGCCTCGGTCGGCCCCGGCCGCGACCAGATCGTGGACACGAAGGCGGGGGCCGAGTGAGGACGCTCGTCCTGGGCTCCGGCGGGCGCGAGAGCGCGCTCGCCTGGGCATTGAACCGGTCGACCTCGGTTACGGAGTTGATGTGCGCGCCCGGCAATCCCGGGATGGAAGAGTTCGCGGCGTCGTTGGGCGTCGACATCGCCGATCCGGCCGCGGTCGTGGGCGCGGCTCGTCGCATGGCAGCGGATCTGGTAGTGGTGGGTCCCGAAGGTCCATTGGTCGCGGGGGTGGCTGATGCGCTGCGCGCGGCTGGGATCAAGGTCTTCGGCCCGAACGCCAACGCCGCGCGCATCGAAGGTTCCAAGACCTACGCCAAAGAGCTCATGGACAGGGCGGGGATCGCGACCGCGCGCTGGTCCTCGTTCGACTCGGTCGACAAGGCGGTTGCGTTCGCGGACGAGCTCGGCCCCCCCTACGTCGTCAAGGCCGACGGTCTGGCTGCGGGCAAAGGGGTGTTCGTCACCGAGGACAGGGAGACCGCTGTCGAGGCGATCCGCGACTGCCTCGAGAAGGATCGCTTCGGCCGGGCCGGTGCGGCGGTCGTGGTCGAGGAGTTCCTCGACGGCGAAGAGGTGTCACTCATCGCACTGACCGACGGCGCAACGGTGATCGCCTTCGAACCGGCCCAGGACTACAAGCGTGCGTTCGATGGCGATCGGGGGCCGAACACCGGAGGCATGGGTTGCTACAGCCCCGTCCCTGTGTGCCCCCCGGACGTGGCCGAGCGGATAGTCGCGGATGTGGTCGAACCGATGGTCGCTGCGACCCGGGCCGCCGGAGCCCCGTTCTCGGGCGCGATCTATGCGGGGTTGGTGCTCGCGAGCGAGGGTCCACGCGTGCTCGAGTTCAACGCCCGCTTCGGTGACCCCGAGACGCAGGCGTTGTTGCCACGCCTCCGCTCCGACTTCGGGGAACTGACGCTGGCTTGCGCGGACGGGGACCTCGCGGGGGCGCAACTCGAGTGGACCGAAGGGGTCTGCGTCGGGGTCGTGCTCGCCTCGGAAGGCTACCCAGCCGCCTACCCCACCGGCCTCGAGATCTCCGGCCTCGAGGACGCGGCGGCGGTCGACGGCGTCGAGGTATTCCACGCCGGCACGGCGCGTCGCGACGGAGCGATCGTGACCTCCGGCGGACGGGCGCTGGTCGTAAGCGCGCTTGCCACGACGTTCGAGCGTGCTCGCGCTCTCGTCTACGATGCCGCGTCGCGGATTGATTTCGAAGGCAAACACCTGCGCGAGGACATCGCGCTGAAGGCCCAGCTCTCCGAGAGGAGCAACGTATGAGCGTCCTAGTTGGGATCGTGATGGGAAGCGAATCCGACATGCCCGTGATGGAGAAAGCCGGAGTGGTGCTCGATCGCTTCGGAGTTGGCTTCGAGATCGAGGTGATGTCCGCGCACCGTAAACCCGCGCGCGTCTCCGAGTACGCGTCGGGTGCGACGGACCGGGGCCTCAAGGTACTGATAGCCGGCGCCGGTTTGGCGGCTCACCTCCCCGGCGTGGTCGCGGCGCACACGCCGTTGCCCGTCATCGGCGTTCCGCTGCACAACGACGCTCTTGGGGGGGCCGACGCCCTCTACTCGTGCGTGCAGATGCCGCCGGGCGTCCCGGTGGCGACCGTAGCCATCGGCGGCGCGAAGAACGCGGCGGTCCTGGCGACCCAGATCCTCGCCACCGCAGACGATGCCCTGGCCCAGAAGCTGCGGGACTACAAGAAAGAGCTGGCCGAAGGCCTGAAGCTCTAGCCGGCAACTCCGACCGGAACGGGAAGCCGCCCGGACGGGACAAGTACGTCGGGCGACCCGAGATTACGTCGGGCGACCCGAGACCCTCGGTAGGATGCGGGCGTGATCCCCAGATATAGCCGTGAAGAGATGGCGGCGATCTTCTCGGAGCGGGCGAAGTTCTCCCGCTGGCTGGAGATCGAGATCCTCGCGGTCGAGGCCCGGGTTCGCCTCGGCGAGGTCTCCACCGACGATCTCACCGAGATCAAGACGAACGCGGTCTTCGACGTGGACCGCATCTCCGAGATCGAAGCCGTCCGACACCACGATGTCGTCGCCTTCGTGGAGAGCGTGCGCGAGAATGTCGGCGAAGCGGGGCGCCACCTGCATTTCGGCATGACGTCCTCCGACGTCGTCGACACCGGCAACGCGGTGGCGTTGCGAGACGCAGGTGACCTACTGGTGGAGGAGGTCGGGAAACTCACCGAGACGATCCGGCGCAAGGCCCTCGAGCACAAGGACACGTTGATGCCCGGGAGGACCCACGGGATCCACGCGGAGCCCACGACCTTCGGGTTGAAGCTCGCCGGTTGGACCTTCGAGCTGGCCCGCGATCGAGACCGTCTCCGGCGGGCCCGCGACCAGGTCGCGGTCGCCAAGCTGTCGGGAGCGGTCGGGACCTACTCGCAACTCTCACCAGAGGTCGAGTCGTACGTCTGCGATCGACTCGGGCTGGCCGTCGAGCCCGCCGCGACCCAGGTGGTGCCTCGGGACCGCCATGCCGAGTTCCTCAACACACTCGCCACCACCGCCGCCTCCCTCGAGCGCTTCGCTCAGGAGATCAGGCACCTGCAGCGCACCGAGGTGGGGGAGGTGCAGGAGCCGTTCGGCAAGGGGCAGAAGGGCTCCTCGGCCATGCCGCACAAGAGGAACC
>JALZJQ010000115.1 GCA_030859685.1 Actinomycetota bacterium
TCGTCACGACGCAGCTCGACAAACTGGTGAACTGGGCACGAAAGTCTTCCTTGTGGCCCGCGACCTTCGGTCTCGCCTGCTGCGCGATCGAGATGATGGCAACCACCATGCCTCGCCACGACCTCGCGCGCTTCGGCATGGAGCGGTTCAGTGCTTCCCCACGTCAAGCCGATCTGATGATCGTTGCGGGGCGCGTATCCCAGAAGATGGCTCCCGTGCTGCGTCAGGTCTACGATCAGATGACCGAGCCGAAGTGGGTCATCTCGATGGGCGCGTGCGCGTCGACGGGCGGGGTATTCAACAACTACGCACTCATCCAGGGCGTCGACCAGATCGTGCCCGTTGATATCTATATACCCGGTTGCCCGCCCCGCCCCGAGATGTTGATCGACGGGATCATGCTGTTGCACGAGCAGATCCAGAGCGGCAACTACGACGCGAAACGGGTAACCGCCTAGATGCGTTCCGGCTGGACCATGGCGGGGAACTGGTCAGAGCGCGCTCGAACCCTGAAGGACGAGGGCTGGTGGCTCGTCTCCTTGTGCGGTCTGGACACTCTCGGCCTCCGTGGCGGCTCTCGCTTCGAGGCCGTTGCCCAGTTCCGGCACGCAACAGAGGGGCACCGGTGCATCCACGTAGTGGCCGAGGGCGACCCGCCGACGATCCCCTCGATCACTGCTATCTGGCCGACCGCGAACTGGATGGAGCGCGAGGCGTACGACATGTTCGGGATCGTCTTCGAGGGACACCCCGCGCTAACGCGCATCCTCATGCCCGATGACTGGGAGGGTTGGCCCCTGCGCAAAGACTACGGAGTCGGAAAGGTCACGGTGGAGTTCGTGCCGCAGCCTTTCCTCCAGATCGACGCCCCGGGACAGGCAAGCGAGACGGGTGAAGCGGGACGGGAGGTCGATCGCCTCGGACAGTCGGGGGCCCCGGAACGGCATTGGGGGCCCGGCGCCGCGGACGATGACCTCGAGGGGTCGAGATGACCGGCGCCCAGGCGATCGACAAGCTCGAGCGCGATGGACACGGCGCGTACGTCGAGTCCTACGACCCGGACGCTCAGCGCATGACCCTCAACATGGGTCCCGTCCACCCCGCCACCCACGGCGTTCTGCGACTGGTGCTCGAGCTCGACGGCGAGACCGTCATGAAGTGCGAGCCGATCGTCGGCTACCTGCACACCGGCATGGAGAAGGAATGTGAGGACCAGAACTGGCGGCAAGCAGTGACGATCGTGACGCGCATGGATTACCTCGCCCAGTTCTCGAATGAACTCGTTTACTCCCGTGCAGTGGACCGGTTGCTCGACATCGACGTCCCTCCGCGCGGTCGTTACATACGCGTGCTCATGAGCGAGCTGAACCGGTTGTCATCGCACCTCGTCTGGTTCGGGACCCAGGGACTGGACATGGGCGCGATGTCCGCCATGTTCTATGGGTTCCGCGAGCGCGAGGTCATTCAGGACTTCAACGAGATGGTCACGGGACTCCGCATGAATAACGGGTACATCATCCCTGGAGGGGTGTGGGAGGACCTTCCCGACGGGTGGAAGCCGGCGGTCGAGAGCATCTTGGCCCTCATGACGCGGCGGATCGAGGAGTACGAGGAACTTTTGACCTTCAACCCGGTGTTCCTCGAACGGACGCGAGGCGTGGGGGTCATAAGCAAGGAGGTCGCCCTTGCTCTTGGTGCCAGCGGCCCGATAGCGCGCGCCTCGGGCATCGACCTCGACCTTCGCCGGGATGCTCCTTACGAGGTGTACGACCAGTTCAGCTTCGATGTCCCCACCCTGACCGAGGGAGATGTCTACGCTCGCTACCAAGTGCGGATGATCGAGATGCGCGAGTCCCTGAAGATCCTGCGTCAGGTGGTCGACGGGATGCCGGGCGGCGACTACAAGAACATGGATCCCAAACTCACGCCGCCTCCTCGCTCGGAACTGAATCGTTCGATGGAGGCCGTGATCCATCATTTCAAGTTGATGACGCAGGGCTACACGGTTCCCGAGGGCGAGGTTTACGAGGCCGTCGAGTCGCCGCGCGGTGAGCTCGGTTGCTACACCGTGTCCAGCGGGGGAACGGCTCCACATCGGGTCCACGTGCGCGACCCGTCCTTCGCCAACCTTCAGTTGCTTCCCCCGGCCGCTATCGGGGGCCTGGTGGCGGACCTCATCGCGGTGATCGCGTCGCTCGACCCCATCATGGGAGGGGTTGACCGGTGACGACTAAGAATTACCCCCCGGCCGTATCGGGACGAGACCGGAGTGCCGCTCCGGAGGCGGTCCTTTCCGAGGAGCAAAGAAGCGTCGCGCTCGAGATCGTGGGCAAGTACCCGAACAAGCGCTCGGCGGTGCTGCCACTGCTGTTCCTGGTCCAGTCCATCGACGGCTACGTGAGCGAAGCAGGCATGCGCGAGGTTGCACACATCCTGGAGCTGACCCCCGCCGAGGTGCTGGCGACCGGCAGCTTCTACACGATGCTGAAGAAGAGGCCGCAGGGCGACTACCTGGTGTCCGTCTGCCGCAACATCTCTTGTACCCACAGGGGGTCTCGCAAGGTCATCGCCGCGTTGGTCGAACATCTCGGGATCGAGCTCGACGAGACCACCGACGACGGACTTTTCACGATCGAGGCGGCCGAGTGCCTTGCGACCTGCGACGGGGCGCCCAGTATGCAGATCAGTTACGAAGACTTCTACGACGTGACCCCCCAGAGCGTCGTCGAACTCGTCGAGAGCCTCCGAGCAGGTGAAGAGGTGCGGAGCGTACGCGGCGAGACGATCAAGAAGTCGCGTGACATCTCGTACGAGATCGCTACCGCAGGGCTCAGGGTGCCAGGGACCGCAGGCGACCATCAGGGTCGAACTATCGGGGGAGAAAGTCCCCGAGCCGATACCGCACCATCGTTCCGTCCGAAGGAGACGGGGGACGTCGATGGCTGAGGAAGCGCGCGTGATCACACGCCGGCTGCGCGAGTTCCCCGAGGATTCGTGGACTTCGAAGCGGGCTCTGGACGACGGGGCGTATGAGTCGGCTCGCAAGGCTGCGACGACGATGGACCCGGACGAGGTGATCGAGCTCGTGAAGGACTCCGGGTTGCGTGGGCGTGGGGGGGCCGGTTTCCCAACCGGGATGAAGTGGTCGTTCGTACCGAAGGACGTTTTCCCGAAGTACATCGTCATCAACCACGACGAAGGCGAGCCTGGGACGTTCAAGGATCGCGAGCTCGCCGAGTCCGACCCACACCAGTTGATCGAAGGCATCACCATAGCGGCGTGGGCCAACCGCGCCGAGAAGGCATTCATCTACTGCCGCGGTGAGTTCGCGCTCGGCTCCCGACGTCTCGACGCCGCGATCAATGAGGCCTACGACAACGGGTTCCTCGGCAAAGGGATCTTTGGGTCGGACTTCGACCTCGACATCGTGTTGCATCGCGGGGCCGGTGCATACATATGCGGCGAGGAGTCGGCACTGCTGGACTCCCTCGAGGGTCATCGCGGTCAACCCAGGCTCAGGCCCCCGTTCCCCGCGGTCAAAGGTCTCTACGGGCAGCCCACGGTTGTGAACAACACCGAAACGCTCTCCGCGCTCCCCGGGATCGTGGGCAACGGCGCCGACTGGTTCAAGCAATGGGGCACCGAGAAGTCTCCAGGCACCAAGGTCCTCTCCGTCTCGGGTCACGTGCGTAAGCCGGCGAACTACGAGGTCGCGCTGGGCACGTCGCTCGCCGAGGTGTTGGAGCTCGCGGGCGGGATGCTCAACGACCGGCCCCTCAAGGCGATCATCCCGGGCGGGGCCAGCGCGCCACTCCTTACCGATCCCAACGTCGCGGTCGACTTCGAGGCGCTGAAGGACGCGGGCACGATGCTGGGGTCGGGCGCCATCGTGTTCATGGATGACTCGACGTGCATGGTGCGGAACGCTCTCATCACCACCGAGTTCTTCGAGCACGAGTCATGTGGCAAATGCACGCCGTGTCGCGAGGGAACCTGGTGGGCCGTGAAGGTTCTCGAACGCATCGAGCACGGTGAGGGCCGGCCAGAGGACATGGATCTGCTACTAGACATCGCCGATGGGATCGACGGGCGTTCCTTCTGCCCGCTCGGTGATGCCGCGGCGTGGGCCCTTCGGTCCAACGTCAAGCTGTTCCTCGAGGAGTTCGAAGCCCATGTGGTCGACCACGCTTGCCCCTTCGGCGAGGAACACTTGCTGGTGGCAGGACGACGCAGGACCGGGACGGGCATGGGCGAGGCCGGGGTCACACCACAACCCTCTGCAGGGATCGCTTCGGATGAGGACGCGGAGGCCGTATGAGCGATAACGGCCTCGCGAACGTCACCATCAACGGTCATACCGTGAAGACGCAACCGGGACGGACGCTTATCGATGTGGCCGAGGAGATCGGGGTCTACGTACCGCGCTTCTGCTACCACCCCGGGATGAGGTCGGTCGCGGTCTGTCGCATGTGTCTCGTTCAGATCGAGGGCCAGCGCAAGCTGATGCCCGCCTGTGCGACGCCGGTCACCGACGGGATGGTCGTGAACTCGGTGGATCCGCAAGCCGTGGACGCTCAGTCGGGGATGCTCGAGTTCCTGTTGATCAACCACCCACTGGATTGCCCGATCTGCGATCGGGCCGGCGAGTGCCCGCTCCAGGATCAGACCTACCGGCACGGCCCGGGTTCCAGCCGGTACGTCGAGGAGAAGCGCACCTTCGAGAAGGCGCTCGAGATCTCGAGCCTCGTGGTGCTCGACCGCGAGCGCTGCGTTCTTTGCTGGCGTTGCGTCCGCTTCTCGGACGAGATCGCCGGCGACCAGTTCATCCAGCTGGTCGACCGGGGGCCGGGCACGCAGATCCTCACTTTCGCGGACGAGCCTTTCGACAGCTATTTCTCGGGCAACACGATCCAGATCTGTCCGGTCGGTGCATTGACATCCAAGCCCTATCGTTTCGTGTCGCGCCCCTGGAACTTGCAGAGTGCGCCGAGCGTGTGCGCCTACTGCTCCGTGGGGTGTCCCATCAGCAACGAGAGTCGTTCGGACAAGCTGGTGCGGGTGCAGGCTCTCCCGAACGAGAACGTCAACGACTTCTGGATCTGCGACAAGGGACGCTTCGGCTACCACTACGTTGACTCCGAGGAGCGCCTGACGAATCCACTGATCCGTAGCGGCGGTGAGTTCGAAGGAACGTCTTGGGGCGCAGCGGTGCAGGGGATCGCCGAGAAACTGAAGGACGCCGGGAAAGTGGGCGTCATCGCCGGGGGGCACCTCACCACAGAAGACGCGTGGGCGATCGCCAAACTAGCGAAGAAGACGATCAAGACATCGCACGTGGACTCCCGCATCCAGGATGCGGGAGTCCCTTACGAGAAGTTGCTCGAGGTCTCGGGCGTGGCAGGCTCGACTGCGACGATGAACGATCTCGATGATGCGCGCACGATCTTGTGGATCGGCCCGGATCCGAAAGAGACACTGCCGGTTCTGTACCTTCGTCTCCGCAAGGCCGTCCTCGATTCCGGAGCGAAGCTCATCGTGGTTGCTCCACGCCGCATGTCGCTCGACGGCTTCGCTACCCACGTGATCCGTTGCGAACCTCACGGTGAGGCAACCGCGCTGGCAAACCTTGCTTCGGGCGGCAGGTCCCCGGGTGGAGCTGGTAACGACATCGGCGATCCCCTCATCGTGTGCTGGGGGCCAGCCTCGCCCGGCCGGGATGAGGCCGCGACGCTCGACGCCCTCTTCGAGCTGGCGGGTGAACACGAGACGGAGTTCCTCGTGGGTCCGCCTCATGCCGGATCACAGGGCATGATCGACATGGGTGTGTATCCGGCCCTGGACGCGGGCTATGTGCCGGTATCAGACCCGGGGATGGACACGCGGGCGATCCTCGAGGCCGCCGCTTCGGGCGAGCTCGACGCTCTGGTGGTCTTCGGCGCGGATCTCACCGGTGATTTTCCCGATGCCGGGCTCGTGCAGCGGGCGCTCGACTCCGACGTGTACCTCGTTGTGGTCGAGTTGTTTCCCACGGACACCGCAACGCGAGCAGACGTCCTGTTGCCGAGCGCCGCCTACTCCGAACGCACGGGCACCTTCACCAACCTCGAACGGCGGATCCAGAGGCTCGAACCGTTGAACGCACCGCCGGGCGGCGCGCTCGAGCCGTGGCGTGTCTGCGCGCGCATAGCGTCGGCGCTCGGGGATGACTGGGGAGTCTCGAGCTTCGACCAGGTGTGGGAGGCGATACAGCAAGACGTTCCGACGCATGACGGGATATCGGTCGGCTCCCTGACGCAGCCCTCACCGCCAACGGCGCTGAACTACGAGACCGGGTTCGCATCCAGTGGGGCCGAAGCCCAGGTCGCGGGGCCGGGTGGCGGTTATCCGAAGGGACATCGTTCCGGCGCCCCCTTCCAGACCGGCCAGAACTGGCCGCTGTCCTGGGAGATCCGCGCCTTCGAAGCCGGCCAGCGCCCGGGCATCGTGCCGTCCGCTCCGCCTCGCAAGGAGACCGCGCAGAACGGGCGCTCTCCCGCGCCCGCGGTCACGGCCGAGGATGGAACGCTTGCTCTCTACACACAGCGCTTCATCTACGACCAGGGCACGATGGTGTCGCGCTCCAAGGCCCTCAAAGCCATCGCCAAGAGGCCGTTCATCGAGATGCACCCCGACGATGCCGCCTCTCTCGAGCTCACCGACGGAGGTGAGGCGATCGTGCGGGCGAACGGGACCCAGGCCCGTTTGCGCGTCGTGGTTGCGGACATCGCGCGCGGCGCCGTGTTCATCCCCTACGACCAGGATGGCCTCAAAGCGAACTCGCTGATCTCGGGGATGGATCCCCGAGTCGAGGTGACGGCACCGTGAGCGGGATCGTGGACGCGATCGGCATCACCGTGATCATCGGTGCGATCAAGGTGATCGTCGCGTTCGTGGCTCTGCTGGTGGTGACTTTGGTCGTGGTGTGGGCGGAGCGCAAGATCATCGCCGACATGCAGTCTCGGGTCGGTCCCAACCGGTGGGGTCCTTTCGGATTGTTCCAGACCCTCGCCGACGGCGTGAAGCTCTTCTTCAAAGAGGACTTCCGCCCGGCGTCGGCGGATCGGTGGACCTACGCGCTCGCCCCCATAGCGGCGATGGTCCCTGCGTTCCTCGCTTTCGCCGTCGTCCCTCTTGGCGATGACGTCACGATCGCGGGGCGCGAGATTGACCTGGTCGTAACCGACATCAACATCGGAGTTCTCTATTTCCTGGCGATGGGGTCCCTCGGGGTTTACGGCATCGTCCTGGCGGGCTGGGCTTCGGGATCCAAGTACCCGCTTCTGGGTGGAGTTCGCTCCACGGCGCAGATGATCTCGTACGAGATCGCGCTCGGTCTCTCGTTGGTGCCGGTCGTGCTGGCCGCTGGGAGCCTCTCGATGGTCGACATCGTCGCTCAACAGGCGGACACGGTGGGCAACGTCACTTTCTTCGACGGCATCCCGGTCCTCGAGCAGGTTGCGGACCTGTTCCGGTACATGCCGAATTGGTACATCTGGTCGCAGTGGCCGGCTTTCGCCATCTTCTTCATCTCTGGGATCGCCGAGACGAATCGCGCACCGTTCGATCTTCCCGAGGCCGAAACGGAGCTCATCGCCGGGTTCCACACGGAGTACTCGGGGATCCGGTTCGCCATGTTCTTCTTGGGCGAGTACATACACGTCGTCGTGATCTCGGCGGTGGCGGTGACCCTGTTCTTCGGAGGCTGGCATGGGCCGAGGTTCGACTTCCTTCCGTGGTTGTGGCCGCTCCTCTGGTTCATGCTCAAGACAACGGTCTTCGTCTACCTCTTCGTGTGGCTTCGGGCGACCATGCCTCGCCTTCGCTACGACCGGCTCATGTGGCTGGGATGGAAGAGGTTGATACCGGCGGCGCTGGTATGGATCATGGTCACCGCCGTGGTGAACACGCCCGGCATCTCAAGGAACATCCGCCTCGCGGTGTTCGGAGCACTCTTCCTCGGCGTCGTCGCCTGGGTGTTCCGCGGTGATCCGCGCATGAAAGACATCGTGACGCCACAAAGGAGGACCACGCGTGGCGTTGCCTGAGATCTTGACCGGCATGAAGGTCGTCATCCGCAACGTCTTGCGACGCAAGGAAACGCGCGGTTATCCGGAGGTCCGGCGGCAACCGTTCCCGCGCTACAGGGGACGCCACGTTCTCGACCGTCATCCCGATGGTCTCGAGAAGTGCATCGGGTGCGAGCTCTGCGCCGGTGCGTGTCCCGCCGATGCGATCTTGGTCGTAGGGGCCGAGAACACACCCGAGGCGCGTTTCTCGCCCGGTGAAAGGTACGCGCAGATCTACCAGATCAACTACCTACGTTGCATCTTCTGTGGTCTGTGCGTCGAAGCCTGCCCCACTGAGGCGTTGCTTATGACCACGGAGTACGAGATCTCGGGCTCCTCGCGCGAGGACCTGATCTTCTCGAAGGATCAGCTGATCATCGATACGCCGATCGTTCGTCACTGGGACACTAAGAAGGAGTACCCGCCGGAGTCGAGCTTCGATATCAAGAAGCTGGGGACGAAACGATGATCGAGATCATCGTTTTCGGGGCGGTCTTCGTCGTGGCTCTGGGCTCCTCACTCGCGATGCTGTTCGCGAAGAACGCCGTTCACGCGGCGCTCTTCTTGGTCGCTACCCAGATCGCGCTGGCGCTGGCATTCCTTCTCGAGGGGGCCCAGTTCGTCGCCGCTATCCAGATCATCGTCTACGCGGGCGCCATCATGGTGTTGTTCCTGTTCGTCATCATGCTCCTCGGGGTCGACAAGAAGGAGCCACTGGTCGAGCCCCTTACGGGACAACGGCCGCTGGCGATCGGGCTTGGCGCGGTGCTTGCCGCCGAAGTGTTGTGGGTGGCGTGGAGGGGCATCGAGTTCGCCGCCGACGGTGAGGATGCAGCAGCGCGCCTTATCGAAACGAACCAGGATCCCGGCAACGTACTTGCCGTGGCGCGCGTGCTGTTCAGCAAGTACCTGCTTCCGTTCGAGGCGACTTCGGTGATGCTCGTCGTGGCCATCGTCGGCGTGATGGTGCTGGCGCGGCGGATGGGCATGACCGATCCGGGGGAGGTCGCCGCCCGGACGATGGAGGAGCGCGGTTTGGCATCGCCCGGCAGTGGGGCGGCGGGATGAGGGTCGCTCCCGAGTACTACCTTTCTCTCGCAGGGCTCATGTTCGTGATCGGTGTGGTCGGCGCCCTGATACGAAGGAACGCCATCGTCATCTTCATGTTCGTCGAGCTGATGCTCAACGCCGTGAACCTTGCCTTCGTGACCTTCGCGCGCATGTGGGGCCATGTCGATGGACAGGTCTTGGTGTTTTTCGTGCTCGTCGTCGCGGCTGCCGAAGTCGTGGTGGGTCTCGCTATCATCATGTTGATCTCGCGTAACCGGGGTTCGTCGGACGTCGACGACGTCAACCTCTTGAGATGGTGACGCGATGATCGTCGCCGCCGAAGCCGGCGCAACTCACGCCCAGCTTGCCGGCTGGATCGTCGGTCTGCCTCTTCTGAGCGCGATCGTCCTACTGCTGATGGGGCGTCTTACCGGTCGATGGTCGGGCGCGGTGGCCTCGACGGCGATCGGCGCGTCGTTCCTCCTCGGCGTCATCTCGTTCTTCGATCTCCTGGGCGCGGAGCATGGGGCACGCAGCGCCACTCTCAGGCTGTTCGACTGGATATCCGTCGGGAGCTTCGACGCCAGCGCGACGTTATTGGTGGACGAGCTGTCGATCGTGATGGTGCTGGTCGTCACCGGTGTGGGCACTCTTATCCACATCTATTCGATCGGATACATGGCCGACGAGGTCAGGTATTCGCGCTTCTTCGGTTACCTCAACCTCTTCGCCGCCTCGATGTTGCTGCTCGTCCTGGCCGACAATCTTCTGCTCTTGTATGTCGGGTGGGAGGCCGTGGGCCTTTGCTCGTACCTGTTGATCGGCTTCTGGTTCGAGAGGCCCGCGGCGGCCAACGCAGCCAAGAAGGCGTTCATCGTGAACCGCATCGGAGACTTCTCTTTCTTGCTCGGGATCTTGTTGCTGGCCGGCACGGCCGGCGGCTTGACCCTAGGGGCCGTCAACGACCAGGCGGGGGCGATGACGGCGGGCATCGCAACCATCGCCTCTCTGTTGCTGTTCGGGGGCGCCACCGGCAAGAGCGCACAGATCCCTCTCTACGTCTGGCTCCCGGATGCGATGGAGGGACCCACGCCGGTATCGGCTCTCATCCACGCGGCCACGATGGTCACCGCGGGCGTCTACATGGTCGCCCGATTGTCACCCGTCTTCGAGGCGTCTGGTGGCACCGCGCTTGCCATGGTCGGATGGATCGGCGCGTTGACCGCGTTATGGGCGGCTCTCATGGCCGCTACCGAGTTCGACATCAAGCGCGTCCTCGCGTACTCGACGATCTCGCAGCTCGGCTACATGTTCCTGGCTCACGGGGTGCAGGCGTATTCGGCCGGGATCTTTCACCTCGTGACCCATGCGTTCTTCAAAGCGTTGATGTTCCTGGGGGCAGGTGCGATCATGCACGCCTTCCACGGCGAGGTCGACATGCGGAGGATGGGGGGGCTCCGCAAGGCGATGCCGATCGTTGGCTGGACTTTTGCTGCGGGGTGCCTCGCCATCTCCGGGATCCCGCCCTTCGCGGGTTTCTTCTCCAAGGATGCGATCCTCGCCGCGGCTTGGGTTGACGGCCAGTACGGCCTGTGGGCCGTCGGAACCGTGACGGCGATCCTGACCGCCTTCTACATGTTCCGGCTCTACTTCCGCGTCTTCGAGGGCGAGCTCGTGGAGCCCAAGGGGACGCACGCTCACGATGCTCCGATGACTATGGCGGCTGCACTCGTGCCACTCGGAGTCTTATCGGTGATCGGAGGGATCATCAACCTCCCGGGGGCGCTCACTCTCGAGCACTTCCTGGAACCCGCCGTCGGGGAGGGCCACGTGCCGGCAGGATTGAGCGCGTGGCTGTTACCGGGGGTCGCGGTCGCGGTTGCCATCCTTGGGATCGCCGCCGCCTACTTCCTGTATCACCGGGGAGACGGCGCCGAGCGCCGTCGCCATCTCCTGGCTCAGCCCGGCGTAAGTCCTCTCGTAGCCATCGCGGGCAACAAGTTCTACGTGGATGACATCTACGGTCGCGGGATCGTTCTGCCGGGCAAGGCCTTCGCCGATTTTTCCTCGCGTGTGGTGGATGCGCGCGTCGTCGATGGTGTCGTCAACGGAGTCGGAAAGGTCCTCGCCTCTGGTGCTGAATCGATGCGCAGACTCCAAACCGGATATGTGCGCAACTACGCTGTCATGTTTCTGCTGGGGGCCGTGGTGATCTTCTCTCTCCTGATGGCGCGGGCCCTGACTTGATGGACCTTTCGTGGCTCGACGCCGCCATCTTCGCTCCGCTCGTGGGAGCAGTGGCCGTCGCTATCGTGCCATCGAGGAACCTGAGTGCACTGCGGATGGTTGCCCTCGCTTCGACGATCGTGACGTTCTTGCTTTCGCTCGGGATCCTGGTCGGATTCGAGACCGGGACACCCGGATTCCAGATGACGACGTCACTCAGCTGGATCCCCGAGTGGGGTGTTGGGTACAAGACGGGGATCGACGGTGTCAGCCTCTGGATGGTCCTGCTGACGACTTTCTTGATGCCGCTGGCGGTTCTGGCTTCCTGGTCCATAACCAGACGGGCCAAGCCTTACTTCATCTTCCTGCTTGCCCTGCAGACTGGGATGACCGGGGTGTTCTCATCCCTCGACATGTTCCTGTTCTATCTGTTCTGGGAAGCCACGCTGATCCCCATGTACTTCCTCATCGGCATGTGGGGGTACGACCGCCGCATCTATGCCGCCATGAAGTTCTTCTTGTTCACGTTGGTGGGCTCGCTGTTGATGCTCGCGGGCATCCTGTTCCTCTACTTCGCGGGCGGCGACAACCCGACCTTCGATTACCAGGCGCTGCTGGGTACCCCTCTTGCCCTCGATGCTCAGAGGTTGTTGTTCCTGGCCTTCTTCGCCTCCTTCGCAGTGAAGGTCCCATTGGTGCCGCTGCACACGTGGCTCCCGGACGCGCACACCGAAGCGCCGACGGCGGGTTCGGTGATGCTGGCGGCCGTGCTGCTGAAGATGGGGGCGTACGGACTCATCAGGTTCGCGATCCCGTTCTTCCCGGATGCGGCGCGCGAGCTCGTCCCGCTGGTGATGACGTTGGCTATCATCGGCATCCTTTACGGGGCACTCGTCGCCCTGGTGCAGAAGGATCTCAAGCGGCTGATCGCCTACTCGTCCGTGGCGCATCTGGGGTTCGTCGTTCTCGGCATGTTCGTCGGGACGTTGCAGGGCATGAGCGGAGGGATCCTGCAGATGGTGAATCACGGCCTCTCTACCGGTGCCTTGTTCATGCTTGTCGGCGCGCTCTACGACCGGCGCCACACACGTTTGATCGCGGACTATGGGGGCCTCGCTCGTTCGGTGCCGATCATGGCGGGTGTGTTCTTGCTCGTCGCTTTGTCATCACTGGGGTTGCCGGCCCTGAACGGTTTCGTGGGTGAGTTCCTGGTGCTGATCGGAACTTTCTTCGGCTACCGATGGTGGGTGATACCCGCTGCATTCGGCATCGTTCTCGCGGCGACCTATCTCCTGTGGGCGTACCAACGGGTCTTTCACGGCGAGCCCGCGACCGAGGCGAACCGAGCGATGGCCGACCTCAACGTGCGTGAACTCGTCATGCTTGCTCCCATCGTGGCGCTCATCATCTTCATCGGCGTCTATCCCAAGCCGTTCCTCGACCGCATCGAGCCTTCGGCGGAGCGCCTCGTGCAACAACTGAAGGAGTCCTCGGTGGTCCCCGAGGGCGGCGTGGCGGAGGGGCCCTGATGGAGATGGACATCCCCAGGATCGAACTGGCGGGCATCGCGCCCGAGATCGCCCTGACCGTCGCAGCACTGGTGATCCTCGTCGTTCACGCCGTGCTCGGTAACCGCTTCAGCACCTGGTACCTGCCCTATCTCGCTACGATCGGATTGGTCGTCGCAGGTGCGTTGGCCGTGATCGTGTGGGATGTGAACGACCTGCAACTGTCCGGGATGATCGCTCTGGACAATTTTGCGACCTTCGTGAAGGTTTCATTGGTCGTATTCGGCTTGCTCACGGTATGGCTCGGGCGGGATTACCTCACCCGGGACCGTCTCGAGGAGTCGGAGTTCTACGCGCTCATTCTGTTCGCGGTCGCCGGGATGATGCTGATGGCCGCTGCCGCCGACCTGATCGTCATGTTCCTCGCGCTCGAGACGTTCTCGATCGCTCTTTACGTGTTAGTGGCGTTCAAGAGGCGGTCAACCGAAGCTCAGGAAGCCGCGATGAAGTACTTCCTGCTGGGGGCGTTCTCCTCGGCGTTCTTCTTGTTCGGTATCGCGCTGGCCTACGGAGCAACGGGAACCACCAACCTCTACTCGACCGGCCCGGAGGCCGACAGCCTCTTCCGGTTCGCCTCCGCCGGTCCCTCCACCGACCTGGGTCTGCTGGTTCTTGCGATGGGGCTGATCATCGTCGGGTTGGGTTTCAAGATCGCGGCCGTTCCCTTCCATGCCTGGACCCCCGATGCCTACCAAGGGGCTCCATCCCCGGTCACGGGTTTCATGGCGGCGGGATCGAAGATCGCCGGATTCGCAGCCCTCATCCGCGTGCTCGACGCCATCCTGTTCCCCCTCCGATGGGACTGGCGTCCGCTCGTCATCGGGATCGCCGTCCTCACCATGGTCGTGGGCTCGGTTCTGGCCGTGGTCCAAGAGGACGTGAAACGGATGCTCGCGTATTCGTCGATCGCGCATGCGGGCTTCGTGCTGGTAGGCGTCGTTGCGGCGAACGACCGGGGTGTGTCCGGGTCGCTCTTCTACCTGGCGACCTACGGACTGACGGTCGTGGGCTCGTTCGCGGTCGTTTCGATCCTGGCGGGGCCGGGCGAGCACAGGACCCGCCTGACCGAGTATCGCGGAGCCTTCTACCAACGACCTCTGTTGGCCGGTGCACTCACCTTGTTCCTGCTGGCCCTGGCCGGCGTGCCCGTGACGTCGGGCTTCGTCGCGAAGCTCGTCGTCTTCGGAGCTGCGATCGAGAGCGGGTACTGGTGGCTCGTCGTCATCGGCGTCCTCGCCAGCGCGGTCGCGGCGTTCTTCTACCTACGGGTGCTCGTCGTGATGTATATGCAGGAGCCGATCGAGGGTGTAGAGCCCGCGCCCGCCGGAGGCTGGCTGGCGAACGGGGTCGTTGCGATCACGGCTGCGGCCACGATCGTCTTCGGGCTCGCGTGGGGGCCGCTGATCGATGCCGCCGAGCACGCTCGATTCTTCGTCGCCGGCGGCTAAACCGTCGGGTTCTCAGCCGGCTCCCGCTCGGTCTCCGCATACGCCTTGAGTCGCAGGTAGGCGCGCGTCAACGCCAGCGTCCCGGCGGTCAGGATGACCGTCACCACGAGATTGACGGCGACGATGACGGAAAAGTTGCCCGTCAGGTAGACCGAGGCTTGGCCGGCCGCCATGGGCACGAGGTAGGCGATGGCGAACAGCGTGCCGAAGCCGATGCGGTCCGGACGAGTGAGCTCGACGCTCCGGTAGAGAGCTTCTGAAGGACCCTTCCGCTCGATCACCGCGGCCTGCATGCCGAGTCCCAGCGCGGCGCCGACGAACAGGGCGCCAACCACAAGCAGGAGACCCGATACCAGCAGCGCCACGAACAGCAGGAGCTCGGTAGCGAGTAGACGCCAGAACACCTTCTTCGCGATGGCCGCACGGACCCAGCGATCGGCGCTGCGATCCGGATCATCTTCGGCCGCAGCAAGGGTGAGTGCCGCCTGCACGAAGACCGACAGGGCCGCGAGGATGCACCACGTCACGAACGCGGTGGCGTCCGCATCCTCGGGGAGGCTCGTAGTTGCGAGCATGAGGAGCAGGTTCAGGGTCAGCAACACGACGAAGGGGCGCCGGAACATCCGGCGGACGTCCTCTCGGAGGATCTCGATCGGTCTCAGGATGCGCTCGCGTGCCATCCACCGATCGTACGAGGCCTCTAGTCCTCCGTGGCCGATGCCCGTCGAACCGCCGGGGATCGGTGCGGGCCCGGCCCCTTGGCGCAGGCTGTGATGGGTCGGTTCGGCCGCGTGTAAGGCCGTTCACGAGCGAACGAACAACCTGGAAAAGACCTGCTCCGTGTTAGTTTCACGCCTGTAGCCAGGGCTTATCACCGGTGGTCAACCCGGTAGGCGCGAGCCCTCGATGTCCACCAATCCGGTCGTGATCCGGTCAACGCGAACAGGAGCGGCGAGCAGGGGTGCCAGAGGGTTACTTCGGCCAGTACGTAACTATCGGGGTCTTCGGGTTGGTGGGGCTGGCGCTCGTCGTGGTCACCCTTCAACTCGCGCGACTCGTGCGACCGAACGTCCCGAGTCCAGAGAAGTACACGACCTATGAGTCGGGCATCGACCCCATAGGCCAGGGCTGGGCGCACACCAACGTGCGCTATTACATCTACGCCCTTCTGTTCGTCATCTTCGATGTCGAGGCCATCTTTCTCTTCCCGTGGGCGATCGTTTTCGAGCGCCTTGGCACTCAAGCCTTCATCGAGATGATCATCTTCATCGGGATCCTTGCGCTCGCGTTGCTCTACGCCATCAAGAAGAAGGTGCTGGAATGGCTGTGATCGAGAAAGTGAAGCTGCCGGGTCCCGTTTCCTGGTTGCTCAATTGGAGTCGCAAGTACTCACTTTGGATGATGCAGTTCGGCCTCGCCTGCTGCGGTATCGAGATGGGGGCGGCGATCGCCAGCAAGTTCGACATCATCCGTTTCGGGGTCATCCCCTTCCCGGCCTCCCCCCGTCAGGCCGACCTTCTCATCGTGGCCGGAACCGTTACGGACAAGATGGCGGCGCCGATCAAGCGCATCTACGACCAGATGCCCGAGCCGAAGTACGTCATCTCCATGGGATCGTGCGCGAACTGTGGCGGTCCTTACTGGGACTCCTATTCGGTGACGAAGGGCGTGGATCAGATCATCCCGGTGGACGTCTACGTTCCGGGATGCCCTCCGCGACCCGAAGCTCTGCTTCAGGGGGTTATCCGGCTGCAGCAGAAGATCGCCGGCGAGAATCCCTCGGTGAAATGGGCGGGGCACACGGCCGAGATCCCGCATATCCCCGAGCCGGGCCTCGCGGGGGGGATCTAGAGCTCATGGCCATGGTCCAGGAACGACTGTCCCCGGACGAGATCCTCGATCGGGTGGAGCGTGTGCTCGAGGGCAAGATCACCGCATCCCGCCTGAACTACGGCCACGCCGACGTCACGTGCGAGCCCGATCGGCTGGTGGACGTGGTGACGACGCTCCGGGACCACGAGGACACACGCACCGTCTTCTTCACGTTCCTCTCCGCCATCGATCGGTCCACCTTCGGGGACGAGGAGTCGGAGGGGCGCGGCGAGCTCGAGGTCCTGGTCCACCTGTACTCGCCGGAGCTCATCCTTCACGTGAACGTCCACGTTCCGTTGCCTATGGAGTCGCCTACCTGCGCTTCGATCAGTGGCGTCTTCCGCGGGGCCGAGTGGCACGAGCGCGAAACGCACGAGATGTTTGGCATCGCGTTCGAGGGTCACCCCGGCCTGACCAACCTCTACCTTCCCGAGGATTTCGAGGGCCGGCCGCTTCTGAAAAGCTTTCGCCTTCCAGGTCGCTTCGTCAAAGACTGGCCGGGCGCCAAGGACCCCGAGGAGGCTGCGGGAGGTGGCAGAGGCTAGATGGCGGTAACCGAGGACAGGGGTCTCGCCGACACCAACATCGACGGCGTTCGGGATTCGTCGGAGGTTGTGGCGGAGGTCTCCTCCGGGAAGTTGATGACCGAGGAGATGATCCTCAACGTCGGCCCTCAGCACCCGGCGACGCACGGTGTCTTCCGACTACTCGCAACGATCGACGGCGAGGTTCTCGTCGACGCCGATCCGATCATCGGCTACATGCACCGAGGCTACGAGAAGCTCGTCGAGGCGCGCGACTATCGACAGATCACCAACCTGGTCTCGCGTATGGACTGGCTGTCGGGGATCAATAACGAGATCCCCTTGCACATCGCTCTCGAGACCTTGATGGAGATCGAGGTGCCTCCCCGAGCGCAATACCTGCGGGTGGCCATGCTCGAGATGAACCGGATCATCAATCACCTGATGTTCTTCGCGTCTTTCGGCGCCGAGCTCGGCGCGATCACGCCGACATTCTACGCGTTCCGCGAGCGCGAGGACATCCAGTTTGCTCTCGAGATGGCGACCGGGGGCCGGATGCACTTCGGCTTCTTCCGGCCGGGCGGTTTGAAGGAAGACGTGCCGCGGGGATTCTTCGCGCAGGCCCTCAAAGGGGTCAGGCAAGTGATCGATCGCCTCCCGGACTACGAGAACCTGCTCATAGGGAACGAGATCTTCAAGCAGCGAACCGTGAACGTCGGCGTCCTCCCAACGGACGTCGCGTACAACTACGGGGTTTCCGGGCCCATCGCGCGCGGTTCCGACATCACGATCGACGTCCGAAAGGACGAGCCTTATCTGGTCTACGACCAGTTCGACTTCGATGTGTGTTCGGCCCCCAACGGCGACTGCTTCGACCGCTTCTGGGTTCTCCTTCACGAGGTGGTGGAGTCGGCCAAGATCGTCGAGCAGGCGATCGAAGGCATGCCTTCCGGGCCCATCATGGGCAAGGTACCCCGCGTGGTTCAAGCGCCGGAAGGCGAGGTCTACGTGAGAACCGAGAACTCGCTCGGCGAGCTCGGTATGTACCTTGTCTCCGACGGCGACCGGCGACCGTATCGTCTGAAGATACGCACCCCCTCCTATAACAACGTGTCGGCCCTGCCCTACGTTCTCAAGAACACCTTCGTCTCGGACATGATCGCCATCCTCGGATCCTTCTTCTTCGTGCTCGGGGACATCGACCGCTGATGCCGGAGATCGCGCTGACCGCATGGCAGATCCTCATCGTGAAGGTGTTGGTGATCCTCATGGTGGTTCCGATGGGCGCGATCGTCGGTGGATACGCCGAGCACAAGGTGATGGCGCACCTCCAGCATCGACTTGGGCCGATGTACCCGGGCGGCTTCCACGGTTGGGCCACCACCCTCGCCGATGGGATCAAGTTCCTCTACAAGGAGGACATCATCCCGGACGCGGCCGACAAGCGCGTCTTCTCGCTGGCGCCGGCCGCGATCATGGTCCCGATCATCATGATCTACCTGGTGATCCCGATGGACGAGAGCCTGATCGTCGAGGATCTCGATGTCGGGATCTTCTACTTGCTGGCGATCTCATCTGTCTCGACCATAGGCGTGCTGATGGCCGGTTGGTCGAGCGCCAACAAGTACGCGCTGATCGGCGCGTTGCGATCGGCCGCACAGTTGATCGCCTACGAGCTGCCGGTCGTTCTCTCTGCCGCAGCGGTAGCGATGCTGGCCGGATCGCTTTCGCTGGTGGATATCGTTCGCGCCCAGGACTGGATGTTCATCCTGTGGCCGCCGGGGCTCGGTCTCGCGTTGTTTCTCGTGTTCGTCACGGGCGCGATCGCTGAGATGACCCGCGTGCCCTTCGATATGCCGATCGCGGAATCCGAGATCATCACCGGGCCGTTCACCGAGTACACCGGTATGCGCTACATCTTCAGTCACATGTTCGCTGAGATGGGCCATCTCATCGCGTTCGGCGGGATCGGAGCAACACTGTTCCTGGGGGGCTTTCAGCCGATCGTCCCATGGGAGCCGCTCGAGGTGATCCCGGGCATCGTCTGGTTCTTGCTGAAGACTTTCTTCATGATCTTTCTGTTCTTGTGGATCCGGCCCACGTTCCCCCGGGTCCGCGAGGACCAGCTTCAGAAGTTCGCGTGGAAGTTCCTCATCCCCCTATCACTGGTTCTGATCCTGTTGACCGGAGCCTGGGTCCTCTATGTATAGGAAGGCAGCTGCTTGTCGGTAGATGAACGCAAACTAGAAGAGGCGCGCAAGCCCGGGTTCGGTCTGGGGCTGCTGAAGGGCATGGCAGTGACGCTAAAGCACCTCTTCAAGCACAACACCGTCATTCAGTATCCGGACGAGAAGCAGGATCTTCCCGCGCGTACCCGCGGGGTCATCGCGCTCAAGGAAGAGAACTGCACCGTGTGCATGCTGTGCGGCCGCGAGTGCCCGGACTGGTGCATCTATATCGATTCGCACAAGGAGACACTGGCGCCCAAGCGTGAGGGGGGCCGGCCGCGCAAGCGCAACGTCCTGGACCGTTTCGCGATCGACTACGCGCTCTGCATGTACTGCGGGATCTGCGTCGAGGTCTGTCCCTACGACGCCTTGTTCTGGAGCCGCGAGTTCGAGTACGCGGAGTACGACATCCGGCAGCTCACCCACGAGAAGGAGAAGTTGTCGGACTGGATGGCCACCGTGCTCCCACCGCCACCTTTGGAGGAGGGAGCCGAGCTTCCCGGCGCCCCCGCCGAAACGGCCACGGCTGCGGGCGCGGCGGGCGCGGGCTCGGCCCAGCGCCCCTCGTCACCCGCCCAGGACACGGCCGTCGAGGAGCGCCCCCAGCAGGCGGCGAGAACGCCCGAGGCGGCGGCCGCTTCTGCGCCACCCGCGACCCAGGCCAGCGAACCTCAACTCGCCGCCGGCGAGGTCCAACCCGCGGAGGCGGGCGCCGCCCAAGCTCCGACCGAGCAGAAGAGCGAGGCCGCCGTGGGCGATACGGCCACGGCCGAACCTCAGCAAGAGATCGGCGCGGCGGGCGAGCAGCCCGATGCGGTGAAGAGCGGATCCGAGCGGACGCCAACCAAGCCGGAACGCAAGGAAGCTGAGGCCGCCGCCGAACCGCAGGGCGCAAGAGGATCGCGCAGCGGGTCGGAAGCCCCCGCCCCCGCTGTGACCGCTCCTGCGGCAGCCGCCTCTGGGGAGGAGCCGCAGGCCGCTTACGAGAGGGTCCTTCAGGAGCAGCGCGACAAGGGCTCCTCGCCCCAGGTCGCGGAGGCCCGGGCGAAGGTCGCGCGCGTCAAGGCCGAACGTGGTCTCCGTTCCTCCGTCGCCCCCGCTCCCGCTCAGGAGCCGGTGCCGAGCGCCCCCCAGCAGACGCGCCCATCCGAGCCCGAGCCGTCGGGGGCCCCCGAGGCGAGCAGCCCCGAGCCCGAGTCCGGGCCCGTGGCGGCGACCGATGCGGAGGAGGCGACCGCGACCTCGGCCGAGTCTCCGGACGCCGCGACCGAAGCTCCCCAGGCCGGCGCGGAGGATCCCGAAGCCGCATTCGAACGCGTGCTGGCGGAGGAGAAGGCAAAGGGCTCTTCGGAAGCGGTGGCAACCGGCCGGGCGAAGGCCGCAAGGCTTCGTGCCCAGAAGGGAACGAAGGGGCCGAACGGATGATCGACACGTGGCAGCAGATCGTCATCTGGGCGATCGGGATCGTCATGACGTTGACCGCCGTGCGAGTTGTCACGGCTCAGAACGTCGTTCACGCGGCGCTTTACCTGGTTGGAACCCTGCTCGGGGCGGCGTCGATCTACATCATGCTGCTGGCGGAGTTCGTCGCCTGGGCGCAGGTCCTGGTCTACGTCGGGGCCATCGTCGTTCTGATGTTGTTCGGGCTCATGCTCACTCGGGCCCCCATCGGCAAGACCAACTTCGATAACGACCAACGATTGATAGCGGCGCTGTGCGCCGCCGCGGTTTTCGGGGTCACCAGTTACATCATGTGGGACGCGTTCAAGGACGAAAAGATCAACTTCGCACGAGAGGTCGGCACCACCACGGGCAGGGTCGGCGAGGTCATCTTCTCGTCGTACGTGCTTCCGTTCGAGATCATCTCGGTGCTGTTGCTGGCGGCCCTCGTCGGCGCAGTCGTGATCGCGAGGCGTGACTGATGCCGGTCACTTTCTTCCTCATCCTGTCGGCCTTGCTGTTCTCGATCGGGATCTATGGCGTCCTTGCCAGGGAGCATGCGGTTCTCGTCCTACTGTCGATCGAGCTGATGCTGAACGCGGTGAATATCAACTTGATCGCGTTCTCGGCTTTGTTCCAGGAGGCGGGGGTGCCCGGCCAGGTGTTCGCGCTGTTCGTGATCGCCGTCGCGGCAGCGGAGGTAGGCGTCGGCCTCGCTATCGTCATCCTCATCTTCAGGAACCGCCAGAGTGTCGATGTCGACGAGATGTCGTTGATGAAGTGGTGATGCCGAGATGAACAACGCGTTACTCGCCCAAGCATCCGAAGAGATCCTGACTCCGGGGACCGTCGGTGGCGTCATGTGGCTCGTCCCACTGCTGCCCTTCGTGGCTTTCTTCGTCATCCTCTTCTTCGGTAAGCGGATGCCGGGTAAGGGTCACTGGGTCGGCATCGGAGCCGTGGGCCTGGGACTTCTCCTGTCCCTCGTCGGGTTCTTCGAGCTCGCCGGTGGGCGCGGCGCAGTAGAGCGAAGCTGGACCTGGTTCGAACTGGGCGGGACCGAGGGCACCACACTCGAGCTGGGGATGACCTTTGACTTCCTGACCGCGGTGATGTTCGTCATCGTGACTGCGATCTCGTTGCTCGTGCAGATCTACTCGACCGGCTACATGCACGATGACAGTCGCTACCCTTGGTTCTACGCCGTGCTGTCGCTGTTCACCTCGAGCATGCTGTTCCTCGTTCTCTCGAACAATCTCCTGCAGATGTTCGTGGGTTGGGAGGGCGTCGGCGTGTGCTCCTACTTCCTCATCGGACACTATTGGGAGGAGAAGGAGAATTCCTCGGCTGCGATGAAGGCGTTCATCACCACGCGCATAGGTGACGTCGGGTTCCTGTTCGGGATCTTCGCTCTGTTCACACTGGGTCACACTTTCAACATCGCCGAACTCAACCACCTGGCCGAAGAAGGCGAGATCGCCGGTACGGGCTTGACCATCGCAGCGCTGTTGCTGTTCCTCGGCGCCGTGGGCAAGTCCGCGCAATTCCCCTTGCACGTGTGGCTCCCTGATGCCATGGCCGGGCCGACCCCGGTGTCGGCCCTGATCCATGCAGCCACGATGGTGGTCGCGGGGATCTACCTGGTCGGCCGGATGTTCATCGTGTTCGAGCATTCCGGCACCGCCATGAACGTCATCGCGATCGTTGCGTCGATCACGATGTTGATCGCGGCGCTGCTTGCCCTGGTGCAAGACGACATCAAGAAGGTCCTGGCGTACTCGACCATCTCTCAGCTGGGGTACATGATGGCTGCACTCGGCGTCGGCGCGTACACGGCAGCGATCTTCCACATGTTCACGCATGCCTTCTTCAAGGCCCTGCTCTTCCTCGGAGCCGGCTCGTTGATCCATGCCGTCCACTCGAACAACATGAGCGACATGGGGGGTTTGAGGAAGTACATGCCGCATACCTTCCGCACGTTCATCATCGGCTCTCTGGCGCTCGCCGGCATCTTTCCCTTCGCGGGGTTCTTCTCGAAGGACGAGATCGTGGGGGAGGCGCTGCGGGCTGCCAACGAGGGAACGCGCGCCACGGCGTGGATCGTCTTCATCACTGCGATCGTCGTGGCGTTCCTCACCGCTCTGTACATGACCCGGGTCGTCGTGAAAACGTTCTGGGGGGAGTACCGGGGACACGGGCGCCCGCACGAGAGCCCGGGTTCGATGGTCACCCCGCTCTGGGTCCTGGCGGTCGGTTCGTTGACGGTCGGGTTGCTGGGCTTCCCCGTCATCGGCCCCTTCAAGAGTTGGATCACCGTTCCCGGCCACGAGCATCCTGGTTTTTCGAGCTTCTACAACATCCTCCTGCCGGTCGCCTCGGTGGGCATCGCCGCTGCGGGAGTAGCCCTGGGCTGGCAGCTCTTCGCTCGCAATAGGTGGCGCACCGACATCTTGAAGAGCCCGTTCGGCTGGTCGTACAGTTTCGTTCAGAACAAGTACTACATGGATGACTTCTATCTCGGCGGGATCGTGCGGCCGATCCAGTACAGGTTGTCGAAGGGCGCCTACTGGATCAATCAACACGTCATCGACGGGGTCGTTAACGGATCGGCTCGGGGGTCGCTCGCTGCGTCGCGCGGGGCCTACGGCATCGATCAGCACGTGGTCGACTTCGCGGTGAATGGCGCTGCCGGTATCACCGGGTGGTCGGGTGGGTTGTTGCGCTACGTACAAACGGGTCACGTCCAGCGTTATGCAGCGGTGCTGTTCGCTGCGATCGCGTTGTTCGTCGGATTGCTGGCATTCACCTAGGAAGGGGTTAGAGCTTTATGGGATGGATCGAGGACTGGGGGCTGAGCGTCGCGACGTTCCTGCCGTTGGTGGGGGCGATCGCATTGCTGTTCATCCCTCCCGCCCAGGAGCGCGCCATCAAGCTGACCGGGACGATCGTCGCCGGGGTGGCTCTGATCGTCGGCATCCTCGTGGCCATCGCGTTCGACTACGGCAACGCAGGGGCGCTTCAATTCGAGGTGAACGCCGAGTGGATCCCGCAGATCGATGCGAACTATCACATCGGTGTCGACGGGATATCGCTTCCGATGGTCGTCTTGTCCCTGCTGGTGACGTTCTTGTGCATGATCTATCTCTGGTGGCATATCCCGGAGCCGGGGAAGCCCAAGGCCTTCATGGCGCTCGTGCTGCTCCTCGAGACGGGGATGACTGGAACGTTCGTCGCGCTCGACCTCGTGTTGTTCTTCATCTTTTGGGAGATCGTGCTTGTCCCGATGTACTTCATGATCGGCATCTGGGGTGGGCCGCGGCGGGAGTACGCCTCGGTCAAGTTCTTCCTCTACACGCTCTTTGGTTCGATCTTCATGCTCTTGGGTTTCCTCGCCCTTCGCTTCAGCGCGGGAACCTTCGACATGGTCGAGCTCGCGGCGCAGGGGATCGATGCCTCTACCGTCTTCCAGAACCTAGTGTTCGCTGGACTGTTCCTCGGCTTCGCCGTGAAGGTCCCGATGTGGCCCTTCCACACGTGGTTGCCGGACGCGCATACCGAGGCACCGACGGTCGGCTCGGTCTTACTGGCGGCGATCATGCTGAAGATGGGGACCTACGGCTTCATCCGGATCGCGATCCCGATCCTGCCCGATGCCGCCGTGACCTGGGCGCCCATCATCGGGATCCTGGCGGTCATCGCGATCATCTACGGAGCCCTTTGCTGTCTCGCCCAAACGGATCTCAAACGCATGATCGCTTTCTCGTCCGTCGGCCATATGGGCTTCGTGATGCTGGGGATCGCAACGTTGACCGATGAAGGGATCAACGGCGCCATCTTCGGGATGGTGGCTCACGGCTTGATCACCGGGATGTTGTTCTTCCTGGCGGGTTCGATCCACGAGCGCTACCACACCCGTGAGATCGGAGCGTTGGGTGGCGTGCTCCAGCAGATCCCGCGCTTCGGGTCGCTCCTCACCTATACTGCTATCGCGTCGCTCGGCCTGCCGGGCCTTGCGGGGTTCTGGGGCGAGATGCTGGCGCTCCTCGGCTCCTACGAACCCAACGCCCAGCTCAACCAGACGTTGTTCCGCGTACTGATGGTTGGCGGTGGGATCGGTACCGTGCTGACTGCCGGTTACTTCCTGTGGATGCTTCAGCGTGTCAACCTCGGCCGCGTGCCGGAGAAGTACCGCGAGAGCAAAGGCATCTTCGACGTCGCCAGCCTCGAGTGGGTTGCGTGGGTGCCGTTACTGATCCTGATCCTCGTCACGGGGATCTATCCCAACCTCGTGTTGGGCGTCACGGACGACGCGGTCCAGAAGCTCCTGGGCGTGTTCGGCTAGATGCAGTTGCTCGCTCAGGCGCTTAGTCAGCCGGGCGTCGACTGGCACGCGCTCTCGCCAGAGCTCGTCCTCACTGGGGCTGCGTTCATAGTTCTGGTTGCGGATCTCTTCTTGCCGCGCACGGCCAGATGGCTCGCGATGCCGCTTGCCGCCGCCGGCATCTTCGGAACTCTCGCAGCCGTCGTCTCCTTGATCGGGTCTGAACGGCGGACCCTGGGCGGGGCGTTCGAGATCGATGACTTCGCTCTTCTGTTCAAGGGCCTGTTCTGCGTCATCGGTCTGATCGTGCTGGCGATCTCGTACAACTACATCAGGTCGGGTCGCTACTACCAGGGCGAGTTCTACTTCCTGATGCTTTGCTCTCTGTTGGGCGGCGTCGTGATGTCCAGCGCGCGCGAGCTCATCACGATCTTCATCGCCCTCGAGCTGATCAGCATCCCCGCGATCATCATGGTCGGGATGCGGAAGTCGGATGCGAAATCCAACGAGGGAGCGTTGAAGTTTTTTCTGTTCAGCGTGCTCTCATCGGCGGTGATGCTCTACGGGATGTCCCTTATCTACGGGGCAACCGGCGAGACGCAGGTGGATGCGATCCGCAGATCTATCTCGTCCGGGGATGAGCCATTCGTCGTACTGAGCGTGTTCTTCGTCGTGGTCGGTTTCGCTTTCAAGATCTCGGCCGTCCCGTTCCACTTCTGGGCCCCCGACACATACGAGGGCGCTCCGTCTCCCGTGGCCGCCTTCCTGTCGACCGCTTCGAAGATCGGGGGCTTCGTCGGGCTGCTCGTGCTGATGTTCCGGGCGTTCCCAGAAGTAGCCGACAACTGGCGACCCGCGATGGCGGTGCTGGCAGTGCTCACCATGACCGTTGGGAACCTCATCGCGCTTCGACAGCAACACGTCATCCGGCTCCTGGCCTACTCGGGGATCGCGCAATCCGGCTACGTGCTCGTGACCCTGGCGCTCATCGATCCGGGAACGGGGGAGGCCGCCGTCGAGGCCAATGCAGCCGCGTTCAGCGCCGCTGTGATCTACCTCGTCATCTATGCCGTTATGGACTTGGGTGCTTTCGCTGCAGCCGTGGCGTTCGCGCGGCGCGGCGGCAGCTACTTCCTCGCGGATTACAACGGACTCTGGCGTCGGTCTCCCGTGCTCGCGACGTTGATGGCCGGCTTCTTGCTTTCCCTAGCAGGGGCACCGCCGATGGCGGGGGCATGGGCGAAGCTGTTCGTGTTCCTGGCCGCGGTCGAGGCTCAGGTTTACTGGCTCGCGGTGGTCATGGGCGTGAACGCAGTGATCGCAGCGTGGTACTACCTCGCGGTCGTACGGCGCATGTTCCTCGTGGCACCCGACATCACGGAACCCGTCGAGGTTCCCTATCTGCTCAGGGCCGCGATGGGCATCGCAGCACTGGCTTTGTTCGTCGCGTTCATCTATCCGCGCGTGATCACGGATCTGGCCGAGCGATCCCTTCTTTAGACCCCGGGTACACGGCCTGGCCCCCGAACCACACCGCGCTCTCGATGCGCGCCCCAGGAGGTACTCGCTCGCCCGGCCACACGACCGCGTCGCGCACCATCGCGTCGGGCGCTACCGTCGCGCCGCCAAGGATCACCGCGCCCGAGCCGAGGGACGCGGGTTCGGCGCGCGCTCCGGGCCCCAGGTAGGCCCGCCCACCGGCGGCCGGCTCCACGATCCGCCCGGGAGGAGCGATCGTTTGGATCCGTCCGTTGAGCAGATCGTCGTTCGCCTGCAGGTAGCGGCCGATGGTGCCGACATCCAGCCCGTAGCCCTCGTGGACGTGGATCGCGATCTGGCCCGCTTCGGCGAGAGGGCGCAGCACCGCTTCGCCCAGCCCGAGAGGGCGACGTTCCGGCAGCGCTTCGAGAACGGCCGGTTCGAAAGCGGCCATCCCAAGGTAGCGGGCCCCCCCGGCGCCCGGTGTACGTCTGCGGTCGATGAAACCGACCGCATACCCACCCCCGGTCTGGAGGTCGGCCCCCCGGGACACCATCTGGACGGCCAGCGTGGCTTCCGCGCCGGCCGCGGTGTGGCGCTCCAGCAGCGCCAGGGGATCCAGATCGCACAGCAGGTCCCCGTTCGCCACTAGAACCGTGCCCCGGAGTCGGTGTCTCAAGGCCACGAGGGTGCCGGCGGTCCCGAATGGCTCGGCGCCCTCATCGAGGACCTCGATGCCCTTCGTGGCGTCACATCCGAGCTCTCGCACGACTAGATCTCCCAGGTGGCTCACATTGACCACAACTGCCTCAGTAACCACCAGCAGTGCCCGCAGCGAGGCAAGCCCCACGGGGATGTCGAGAACGGGCAGGGCGGGCTTGGGGACGAGATCGGTCAGGGGCCGCAGCCGCTCGCCCCGGCCGGCCGCCAGAAGGACCCCCGACACCGTCATCTCGGACTACGCACCGGTCTCGAATAACCCCCCATTCGGGCTATGTTTCCCACCAAAGCCGACAAATTAGGATGAGAGCGTAGGGCAGGCCACCGCTCCTGCGCCCGTTCTTGGAGCAGGCCGATGGTGGTCGATGGCGAAATTTGGGTAAGAGAACTGCCGATACATTAAGCAGTCCGGAGCGCCGTTTCCGGCGCCGGATCCAGGGGGTGAGACAGGGACTTTGCGTAGGGCAGCACGAGCGACCCTCATCGTCGTCGCATTTATCCTCGCGTCCCTCTTAGGGACGTTCTTTCTGCCGCGTCCGGCCGCTCGCCTGATGCTCCGGGATGCCCTCGCTCAGTTGCCGACGATCTCTCCGCCCGAAGTCCTCCCGAGTTCCAGCCCCACCCCCAGTCTCCCGCCTCCGCCCGGCGGCGGCGGTGGCGGTGGAGGTGGCGGTGGCGGCGGCGGCGGTGGCGGCGGCGGTGGTGGCGGCGGCACACCCACCCCCCCACCCCCTCCGGGCGGCGGTGGAGGCGGCGGCGGTAAGGATCCCGTCAAGCTCCCGACCGACAAGAATAAGAACAACAAGAACAAGGGCGGCGGAAAGGGCGGCGAACAGGCTCCCCTCAAGTTCGAGGGCACCTACCGCCCCTCGGGATCCTTCGATACCGACCTGCTGGTGAGCATCGCCACGCGCCTGCGCGCGATCGGCTGGAGCCAGGAGAAGGTTGCGAAAAAGGTCTATCAGCCGTTCATCATCGCCGGCCCCGCGGCGTGGACGAACACGTGGGGCGCGCCTCGCTACGGCCCCGGACCGATCGTCCGCACCCACGAGGGCCAGGACGTGTTCTGCGAGTACGGCGACCCGGTTCTCGCAGCGGAGACAGGCACCGTCGAGTTCGGCAGTGGGGGCCTTGGGGGAGTGATCGCCAGGCTGCGCCTATCGGACGGCAGCTACTGGTACTACGCGCACCTGTCCGACGTCAACGACAAGGAGTTTGCCGACGGCTCGACCGTCAACGCCGGCGACGTCATCGGGTTCTGTGGCAACTCGGGGAACGCCATCACGACTCCGCCGCACGTGCACTTCGGTCTCTACGACTCGTCGGGCAAAGCTCAGGATCCACACCGGGCGCTGGTCAGGTGGCTCGAGATCGCCGAGGCTCGAGCCAAGGCTCTCCTTCAGGGAGCGACGGGCAAGCGCATCGAGCAGATCGTTCCGCTAACCGCCGCCCGCCGCTTCGGTGACGCATTCACTCCAGACCTCTCCGAGCTCAAGGTTCCGGGCGCGTCTCTGCTGTCCACCGGTTCGTCTCCCGCGAGCGGCGCGTTCTCGCTCGCCGAGTCCGCGCTTCAGGCCGCGCTGTCGGACAGTTTGTTCGCGAGTGACGAAGGCGCGTTGGTCGCCGTCCCCACCGAGGGGGCCGGCCCGACGTCCTCACTGAGCGGCAGCTCGCTCGACCCGCAGTCCGAGCTGGCGCAGCTGCTCCAAGGCGTAAGCGGAACACCCGCCGCCGTCGAGACCGGCGACTGATCGCCGGATAGCCTCAGTTATCCTGTTCGCCCCCGCGTGGTTGTCGCGCGCGGTAGTTCGGCGGGATGCCCGAGCGGCCAAAGGGAGCGGCCTGTAAAGTCGCCGGCTTAAGCCTACGGAGGTTCGAATCCTCCTCCCGCCACGTTTTGATCTCGCGATCGTCTAGACGATCGCTTCCCCCCACTACATCCCAGCAGCTCTAGTCGGGCGGCGTTGGGACGATCGCGCGTTTTGATTGGACAATCGTCTAGACGATTGTCACCGCTACTACATCTCGTGCAGCTCTAGTCGGGCAGCACCCTGGCACCCGTGAGACGCAGCCTGCTCAGATGTGGCAACGATCGTGGATGGACTCAACCTGTTTGCACCTCACGTGTGCGGCTCTGGCCTAAAGTGTCGGCGTGAAGGACTACCGGTCACTAAGTTTCTGGCTCGAGACTTGCGGCGACGATCTCACTCCTCGTCCCGCTTTGGGGGCCGACGAGCAGGTGGATGTTGCGATCGTTGGTGGTGGTTACACGGGCCTGTGGACGGCGTACTACCTCGCGCAGGTCGACCCCTCGCTTCGCATCGCGGTGCTCGAGAAGGAGATCGCCGGATTCGGGGCGTCGGGTCGCAACGGGGGATGGTGCTCCTCACTGTTCGCCGCCAAGAAGAAGAAGATGGCGAAGAAGAGCGGGCGAGAGGCTGCGGTGGCGATGCAACGCGCGATGTTCGACACCATCGACGAGGTGGGGCGCGTGTTGAAGGAGGAGGACATCGACGCTCACTGGCGGAAGGGTGGAACCCTGACCGCCGCCACCACGCCCGCCCAATTGAAGCGTGTCCGGGAGGACGTCGAGCAGGATCTGTCCTGGGGGTTCACCGAAAAGGA
>JALZJQ010000050.1 GCA_030859685.1 Actinomycetota bacterium
GTCCCCGCCATCGCCTTCTTGATCGGTTCGAGGTTCCGACGGCGCAGACCCAACTCCCGGTTCCCGTACGGCTATCACCGCGTGATGTCGATCAGCTATCTCGTAGCGTCCCTGGCCCTTTTCTTGATGGGTCTGTTCATCCTGTACGACTCGGTGTCGCAGTTGCTCAGCTTCGAGCATCCGCCCATAGGGGTGGTGCAACCCTTCGGGGACCCGGTGTGGCTGGGCTGGCTCATGCTCCCCGCGCTCGCGTGGAGCGCCCTTCCCGCGGTCTTCTTGGGCAGGGCCAAGATCCCCCTTGCCAGGGGTCTTCACGACAAGGTGCTGTACGCAGACGCCGAGATGAACAAGGCCGACTGGATGACCGCGGGGGCGGCGATGGTCGGTGTGATCGGGATCGGTTTCGGACTCTGGTGGGCCGACGGCGCTGCGGCGACCTTCATCTCACTCGACATCGCGAGCGATGGGTTCAAGAACCTCAAGCGTGCGGTCTCGGATCTGATGGATGGTCGCCCCGCGCTGGTCGACGGATCCGCTATCGACCCGATCGTCGCGCGTGTCGAGACGGAGCTCAACAAGCGAAGCTGGGTCAAGGAAGCGAGCGTTCGGCTGAGAGAGAGCGGCCATGTCTTCTTCGGAGAGGTGCTGATCGTGCCTAGCTCGCAGGATGATCTCGCCGACAAGATCCAACGCACGCGCGCAGAGCTACTCGAGCTCGACTGGCGCCTTTACGACATCGCAATCTCTCCGGTCGATTCCATGGAACCACCGGAGGATGAGCCTTCCGAGAAATGAGGACTCGGTCGACATCGAGTGCAGTTCTTCCTGTTGCGATGATGTTCGAGTGAGATACTTCGCCACCTCCGACCGACTGCCGGGAAGACACCTATGGCTCTAGGCAAACGTCCCGATCTCAGCGCTCGCACGGTTTACCTGGTGCTGGAGGCGAGCTCCGGTCTGAGCTTCTATATGTCTTCCACGATCTTCGCCGTCTACCTGATCGTCGACGTCGGACTGAATCCCCTCGAGTTGGTGCTCCTCGGTACGGTGCTGGAGGGAACGACCCTGGTGTTCGAACTGCCGACGGGCTTCGTCGCGGACTCTGTTGGGCGGCGGGTATCGATCATCATCGGCTTCGTGCTGAGCGGGACCGCCTTCCTGACGTTGGGGTTGGTGGAAGCCTTTCCGCTCGTCGTGGCGACCCAGGTCATGTGGGGTCTTGGCTTCACCTTCGTGAGCGGTGCTCAGGAGGCCTGGCTTACCGACGAGGTCGGAGAGAAAAAGGTCGGCGCACTCTTCCTCCGAGGAGCTCAGACAGCGCAGCTGGCGGGTCTGCTGGGCATCGCGATCAGCGTGGTGCTCGCGACCATCGGATTGTGGGTTCCTCTTATCGTCGCCGGCGCCCTGGACATCGTCTTAGCCGCGTGGCTGTGCTTTGCGATGCCCGAGAGCCACCGGGTCCGCCACCGGACGGGCCCCGGCGACGCCAAGAGACTGCGGACGACCCTCCGAAGCGCCCGGGCGAACTTCAAGACCCGCCCCGTTCTCATTCTGATCCTGGCCGTTGCCGTCTTCGAGGGCATGTCGACGGAAGGCTTCGATCGTCTGTGGGAGCTGCATCTGCTGAGGGGTGTTGGCCTCCCCGCGCTTGGGAACCTCGATCGCGTCGTGTGGTTCGGCGTCATCCAGGGTGGTGGGTTGGTCCTTGCCATCGCTGCTTCCGAATTCATCCGACGGAAGGTGGACGTGTCGAGTCACGCGGGTGCCGCCGGGGTCCTCGGAGCGATCAACCTCTTGCTCATCGTGGCGGTGGTGGGATTCGCCTTGGCCGGGAACTTCGTGATCGCCGTGATCGCCGTATGGACGAATGCGTTGCTCCGCGAAGTAGGGGAGCCGGTCTTCGCCGCGTGGGTCAACCAGGGACTAGACCCACGATCGCGCGCGACGGTCAATTCCATGTGGGGACAATCCGACGCTCTGGGTCAGATGGCGGCCGGACCCGTTCTCGGATGGTTGGCCATCGCCCGATCGGTGCCCTTCGCCCTGGTCGTTTCGGGGGTTCTTAGGGCGCCGGCTCTGGGACTCATCGGACGCGCCCTGAGACGGGGAACCGTAGGGACGCTGCCGCCCGAGGAGATGGAGCCGCAGGACCTCGATAGCGTGATGATCGAACCGCCCGAGGCCAACCGGCCCTCCTGACCTTCGTGTCAGCGGATGATGGCGAGGGTGGCGCCGGTCTCGACCGAGGCCCCCGCTTCCACCTTCAACTCCTCCACCGTCCCGTTGGTGTGGGACAGGATCGAGTTCTCCATCTTCATCGCTTCGAGGACGAGTATCGGCTGGCCCACCTTGACCTCGTCCCCTTGATCGACCAGAACCTTCACGATCGTTCCCTGCATCGGTGCAGTCAGTGCTTCACCCCCACCGCCCGCTACAGACCCCGCTGAAGCGGGCGGGGCGGGTTTGCGTGGACGAACGACCACGTCGAGGTCCTCGCGAACGCGCACGGCGAAGCGCTTGCCATCCAGCTCGACGTCGAAGCGACGATCGGCGACCTCGACCTCGCCGGTTTGGGGACGAGCCGGAGGCGATCCGGCTAGCGGCGCGAGGTCCATCTCGCGTTCGACCGTCCCGGTGTGGTACTCGCCGGAGATGAATCGTTCGTCGGCGAGCATCATGCGGTGGAACGGGATCGTTGTCTTGACTCCCTCGACGACGTACTCGCCGAGCGCGCGCAGCATCCGCCGCCGCGCTTCGTCGCGGTCTGCACCGAAGGTGATGAGCTTCGCCATCAGCGGATCGTAAGCCTGGGGAACGGTGAAGTTTGCCTCGACGCCGGAATCGACGCGCACGCCGGGGCCGGATGGCTCTCTGTAGTCGGCGATCCTCCCTGGAGCGGGCATGAACTTCTTCGCCGGGTCCTCGGCGTTGATACGGCATTCGATCGAATGGCCGCGGAGCTCGATGTCCCCTTGATCGAACTCGAGCGGTTCACCGGCTGCGACGAGTAACTGCGCCTTCACCAGATCGACCCCGGTAACCAGCTCGGTAACGGGGTGCTCGACCTGGAGCCTGGTGTTCATCTCGAGGAAGTAGAAGGTCTCGCCGTCCGCATCCAGTAAGAACTCACACGTGCCGGCGTTGCGATAACCAACCTGCTTGCTGACGCGTGCGGCGGCTTCCATGATCGCCTCGCGCACATGTGGATCCAGCGCGGGCGAGGGGGATTCCTCGATCAATTTCTGATGGCGGCGTTGCAACGAACAATCACGTTCGGGGAACGACAGGACCGAGCCCCCGGCCTCGCCGAGCACCTGCACCTCGATGTGACGCGGCCGCTCGAGGTACCTCTCGAGGTATACGTCCGGCGACGAGAAGTATGCGCTGGCTTCGCGCGCGGCTCCAGTGAGCGCATCGTCGATCTCGTCGGCGGAGTGAACGACACGGAAACCCTTCCCACCACCGCCGGCCGACGCTTTGATCGCGAGCGGGATTCCGTGTTCCTCGGCGAAGGCCGCGACCTCCTCGACCGTCGTGACGGGATCCGGGGTCCCTGGGACGGTCGCGACGCCCGCATCCGAAGCGGCGCGTCGAGCTGCCGTCTTGTCTCCCATCGAGTCGATGATGTCCGGAGCGGGACCGACCCACGCCAGGCCGGCGTCGGTCACCGCTCGGGCGAAGGCGGCGTTCTCGGCGAGGAAGCCGTACCCGGGATGGACGGCTTCGGCACCCGATCGTCGGGCCGCGTCCAGGATGGCGGGGATCTTCAGGTATGACTCCGAGGCCGGACCCGGCCCCACGTTGAAGGCCTCGTCGGCGAGGCGGGTGTGGATCGCTCCGGCGTCGAGCTCCGAGTAGATGGCGACCGGCGAGATGTCGAGGTCCCGACACGCACGCAGGACTCGCAGCGCGATCTCCCCTCGGTTCGCTATAAGCAGCTTCTTGAACAAACGCATCCTTTCGTTCCCGCGGCGTCCGTATCCTACGAGTCGTCATGACAGATGATCCCGGCGCAGCAGAGGATCTGAACGCGGCCACCATAGAGGCCGCGCTCAGAGGACGTCTGGGACGCCCGCTCCGTTACCTGGACGAGACCGCGTCGACGAACTCGGAGGCCCTCGGATGGGCTCAGGCCGGGGCTCCCGAGGGGGCGCTCGTCGTTGCCGGACATCAAACGGCGGGCCGCGGTCGATGGGGGCGTGAATGGTTCAGCCCTCCCGGTATCTCGTTGACGTTCTCCCTCATCCTTCGACCGGCCCTGGATCCACCCTCTGCGGGGCTGCTCACTGCCGCGGTGGGGGTGGCTTGCGCGGTGGGGATCGGGTCTTCCTCCGACTTGCGTCCGCGACTGAAATGGCCCAACGACGTGATGCTGGACGGCCGGAAGGTGGCCGGGATCCTGCTTGAAAGCAGGGTCGAAGCCGGGCGTATCCGTGCCGTCGTCGCCGGCGTCGGCGTCAACGTCAAGACTCTGAAGAACGCGCCTACCGATGTTGCCCAACGCGCCACGGCGATCGCGGATCACGTCGAACGCCCCCCATCGCCGGCCGTCCTCCTCGCAGCCATCCTTGCAGGGCTCGAGGATCTCTATCGGGACGCCGCCGGCGCCGGGTTCGCGGAACGCGTGATCGAGGAGGCCACAGGGCTGTCGGACGTGCTGGGCCGGGGTGTGATCGTCAGGTTTGCCGGAGGAGGTTCCCTCGAGGGCCGCGCCGAGCGGCTCACTCCACGGGGCGAGCTGGAGGTGCGGACCGGGGATGCCCTAGTCACGGTGCACTCGGGAGAGATAGAGCGATTGCGGACCTCGTGACCGAGCCGTGGAAGCCAACCCACGAACAACTCGAATCGGCTCGGGACAAGAAGGTGCCGGACCTCGTTGCACCGGAGCTGGCGGTGCTCTTCTGCGGCATCAATCCCGGCCTGTACTCCGGAGCTGTTGGCCACCACTTCGCGCGACCGGGCAATCGTTTCTGGCCCGCTCTCCACGGCTCGGGTTTCACGACGAGGCGCCTGTCGCCATTCGAGGAGAGGGAGCTGCTCGCCTCCCGCTTGGGGGTGACGAACTTCGTTGAGCGAACGACGGCGACCGCAGCGGAGCTGTCACCGGAGGAGATCGAGGCGGGCGGCCGGCGTCTGAAGGCCAAGGTCCGGCGCCTACGTCCCCGCTGGCTCGCGCCGCTGGGCGTCACCGCCTACCGCCGCGCTTTCGGTCCGCCCGACGCCGCAGTGGGGCTCCAGAGCGAGGTCATCGGGACCACGAGGATCTGGCTCCTGCCGAACCCGAGCGGCCTGAACGCCCATTACCAGCTCCCGGCCCTGATCGAGGAGTTCGCTCGCCTGCGGGATGCGGTCGACGAGGCGGATCCGGGGCCGTAGCGACCCGGGCCCATTAGGATTCGGGTACGCCTAACGAACTGGAGGCAGCGCCGTGAACGTGTCGCAGATTTCCCACCTGGCTTGAGTGGCGAAACAGGTGGATGAGTTGCGGGTCGCGCAGCTCCGGAGAGCAAGGCCGAGGCGCGAGTTCTTCTTCCGCCGCCGTCGTCGCGGCGCGACGCCTGCCCCGGTCGCCTCCCTTCCGAAGACGTTGGACGCGGCCGAGAACCCGGTGTGATGAGCGACCCAGGTAGCGGCGAGGCTGCGCAGCCGGCTTCCGGCGTGGGACCGCTTACGGAAAGGATCCGCTCGGGCGGAGCCCCGAAATATCACGACCGGTTGAGGGAGCAGAACAAGCTCTTCGTTCGCGACCGCCTCGCGCTGCTACTGGATTCGGCCGAGGATTTCGTCGAGGACGGGCTGCTCGTGAACGCGCTCGCAGGTGACCTTCCGGCCGACGGGGTGATCACCGGCGTTGGGCGCGTGGATGGCCGGCAGGTCGCGGTGATGGCGAACGACTCGACGGTCAAGGCCGGGTCGTGGGGGGCTCATACGGTCGAGAAGATCATCCGGATCATCGAGCTCGCGCGCAAACACGAACATCCGATCGTCTACCTGGTGGACTCAGCCGGCGCACGCATCACCGACCAGGTCGACCTTTTCCCGGGCCGTAGGGGGGCCGGCAAGATCTTCTACAACCAGGTGCAGGCGTCCGGACGGGTACCTCAGATCTGCTGCCTCTTCGGTCCCTCGGCCGCCGGCGGCGCATACATCCCAGCCTTCTGCGATGTCGTCTTCATGGTCGATGGCCACGCGTCCATGTACCTGGGCTCGCCGCGCATGGCGGAGGAAGTGATCGGCGAGAAGGTCACGCTCGAGGAGATGGGCGGGGCCCGGATGCACTGCGAGGTCTCGGGCTGCGGGGACCTGTTGGTATCTGACGACAAGGCGGCGATCGAGGCGGCAAAGGGTTACCTCGCCTACTTCGGGCAGAGCTACAGGGACGCCGCCCCCCTCGAGGATGCCCGCGGGCCCGCCTATGGAAGCTCTCTTGCGAGCATCGTCCCGGATGACGAGGGCAAGGCCTTCGACATGTACGCGTTCGTGTCCGGTCTCGTGGACGAGGCTTCGTTCTTCGAGATCAAGCCGGACTTTGCAAAGGAGCTCATCACCGGCCTCGCCCGCATCGAAGGCCGAGCGGTGGGCATCCTCGCCAATCAGCCGGCGGAGAAAGGCGGGGTTCTGTTCGTCGACTCCGCCGATAAGGCGGCGCGGTTCATCTGGTTGTGCGACGCCTACAACATCCCGCTCGTGTTCCTGTCCGACGTCCCGGGATTCATGATCGGCACGGCGGTCGAGCGGCAGGGGATCATCCGCCACGGCGCCAAGATGATCACCGCGGTGTCGGAGGCCACCGTCCCGAAGCTGTGTGTGGTCGTACGCAAGGCGTACGGCGCGGGCCTCTATGCCATGGCCGGGCCCGGATTCGAGCCGGACGCGACCATCGCTCTGCCGACCGCCCGGATCGCGGTGATGGGCCCCGAGCCGGCCGTCAACGCCGTGTACTTCAACAAGATCCAGGCGATCGAGGACCCGGATGAACGAGCTGCTTACGTCGCCCAGCGACGCGCCGAGTTCGAGAAGGACATCGACATCGTTCACCTGGCCTCGGAGAATGTGGTCGACGCCGTCGTCGAGCCCGACGATCTGCGGTCGGAGATCGCGCGTCGCCTCGACGCCGCCGCTCGGAAGGAAAGACACTTCTCGGATCGACGGCACGGGGTCCCTCCCGTATGAGCGCCGCCGGATCACGGGACTTTCGAGGCGCTCGGAGTTGAGCGACGGGAGCTTCGTCTCCCTCCGGAGCGAGGGCCGGGTCCGGATCGTCACGCTCGAACGACCGGATGCGCGCAATGCGATCTCCACTGCCGTTGCAGAAGAGCTCGCCGACGCCTGCCGCACGGTGGCCGCGGATGAAGAAGCGTGGGTGATGATCCTCGGTGCTGCAGGGGACAAGGCGTTCTGTGTCGGCGCCGACCTCAAGGAGAGGGCCAACTTCTCCCTCGACGACTACCACGCCAACCGCACCCCCATGCGGGCGATGTTCGAGGCCATTCGCACGATGCCCCAGCCGACGATCGCATCGATCTTCGGCTTCGCGTTGGGAGGTGGCTTCGAGCTGGCCCTCTCGTGCGACCTCATCGTTGCCGCGGAAGGAACGGAGGTAGGGCTTCCGGAGACTCGCGTTGGTCTGCTTCCGGCCGGCGGGGGGACCCAATTGCTGACGAGGAAGGTCGGTCCGAATAGGGCGAAGGAGCTGATCTTCACCGGCGAACGCGTGGACGCCGCAGTCGCTCACGACCTGGGCCTCATATGCGAGGTCGTCCCCTTCGACTCCCTACGGGACTCCACCCTCCGTCTCGCCGAGCGGATCCTGGAAGCGTCGCCGGTCGCGGTGCGGGAGTCCAAGGCATCTATCGACGCGGGGGTGGGCCTTCCCCTCGAGGAGGGGATCGAACTGGAGAACGCGTCCTGGGCCCGCGTCGTGGCGAGCGACGATCGTGCCGAGGGGATCGCTGCCTTCAACTCCAAACGCCGGCCGGAGTGGAAGAACCGGTGAGCTGGCCGAGGACGATCACGATACGCGAGGTCGGTCCACGCGATGGCATCCAGAGCGAGCGGCTGCACGTCGACACCGGCGACAAGATCGGTTTCATCGATGCGCTGAGCGTGACCGGGATCCTTCACATCGAGGCGGTTTCCTTCGTTTCACCCAAAGCTCTGCCTCAGATGGCCGACGCGGCCGAGGTTCTCGCAGGGATCACTCGAGCACCCGGCGTGACCTACTCCGCTCTCGTTCCGAATCGACGCGGGGCGGACGCGGCGGTCGAGGCTCGAGCCGACGCATTGCAAGTCTTCATGGCGGTTACCGATTCGTACAACCTGAAGAACGTGAACAAGAACGTGAAGGAGTCGCTTCGCGACGTCTCCGATGTCGTAACCGTCGGACAGACCGCTTCGGTCCCGGTGGAGGGGACGCTGTCGACTGCCTTCGGAGACCCATACGAGGGAGACGTGGCTCCGGAACGTGTCGTCGAGGTGTCGCGCTGGATGATGGAGGAGGGCATCGAGTCGATCTCCTACGGGGATACCACCGGCATGGCGACCCCGCGACGGGTGCGCGATCTGATCGCGGCCCTCAGAGAAAAGTTGCCGGGGCTCCGGCTGAACATGCACTTTCATGACACGCGCGGTACGGGCTTGGCCAACGTCCTGATCGCGCTCGAATGCGGGATCGACTACTTCGACGCCTCAGTCGGGGGGATGGGCGGCAGTCCGTTCGCGTCCGGAGCGACCGGCAACGTCGTGACCGAGGATCTCGTGCATATGGTCGAGGACATGGGCATCGATACCGGCGTGGACCTGAACGCGTTGCTGGCGGCGGCCCGCATCGCGCAGAGTTTCGTATCGGGCGACCTCCCCAGTCGCGTACTGAGGGCGGGCCCTCGCGATCGCGTCGACTCCGCCGGGGGCGCAGCCTGATGTTCTCGAAGGTCCTCATCGCTAACCGGGGTGAGATCGCCGTACGCATCGCCCGGACCTGCCGGGAGCTCGGTGTGGCCTCGGTGGCCGTTTACTCGGATGTCGATGCGCGCTCCCGTCATGTGGCGGTTGCCGACGAGACCGTCCACCTGCCCGGCGTATCTCCTGCGGATACCTATCTCAACGTCGAAGCATTGCTGGCGGCGGCCGGAGAGAGGGGTGCCGAAGCGGTCCACCCCGGCTATGGCTTCCTGTCCGAGAATGCGGATTTCGCCGAAGCCGTGATCGGAGAGGGCCTGACTTGGGTTGGACCACCACCCGACGCGACGCGTGCCGTCGGCGACAAGGTGGCCGCGCGGCGGATCGCGCGCTCGGCCGGCGTCCCCCTGGTCCCGGGACTGTTGGAACCGGCCGAAGACCTCGAGGTCGCGTACGCGTTCGGTAGCGAGCAGGGTTACCCGTTGGCTATCAAGGCGGCCGGCGGAGGAGGCGGACGAGGTCTGAAGGTCGCGCGCACCGAGGCCGAGGTGGCCGGCGCCTTCGAGAGCGCCCGCCGCGAGGCCCAGGCCTATTTCAGCTCGAGCGACGTCTATGTCGAACGCTATCTGGATGACCCGAAGCACCTCGAGGTTCAGATACTCGCCCCGAATCGTGACGAGGCGATGTGGCTGGGGGTACGCGACTGCTCTCTGCAACGACGTCATCAGAAGTTGATCGAGGAGACCCCGCCGCCGCTGTGGTCGGAACGCAGCGCGGACATGGGTGCGGCGGCCGTCGCTCTCTCGAAAGCATGCGGTTACGTGAACGCCGGAACGGTTGAGATGTTGGTCGATGGTGACGGGAGCTTCTTTTTCCTCGAGGTGAACGCGCGCTTACAGGTAGAGCACACGGTCACGGAGGAGGTTCTGGGCCTGGACCTCGTGGCATGCCAGTTGCTGATCGCCGCCGGTGAGCCGCTGGGTTTCGATCAGTCTGAGATCGAGACGCGTCTGCACGGTCATTCGATCGAATGTCGTGTCAATGCAGAGGATCCCGCTCTTGGCTTCGCTCCGGCCCCGGGAAAGCTGGTCGCCTATGCCGAGCCGAATGGCCTCGGGGTGCGAGTGGATTCGGGATACGTGGCGGGCGACTCCATCCCCGGTGCCTACGACTCGCTCGTTGCCAAACTGATCTCGTGGGGCAACGACCGCGAAGAAGCGCGGTCGCGGATGCTGCGCGCCCTGGAGGAATTCGTGATCGAGGGGGTCCCGACCACCATCCCGGCGCATCTGCTTCTGCTGCGCGATGGTTCGTTCATCTCCGGCGAGCACACGACGAGAACGGTGGAGGAAAGCGACGTTCTCGCGACACTGACGCCTTCAAACACAGACGAGGTTCGGGATGTCTTGTTGGTCGGGGGCAGACCGGTGCGGCTGTGGAGTCCGGCCATGGCGGCGGCCGCGTCCGCCGCGGTGCATGGGTCGGCAAGTGGGGGTGGGGACATCGTCGCGCCCATGCAAGGGACGATCCTCCAGGTGCTGGTCGCCGAGGGCGAGAGCGTGGCCGTGGGTCAGCCGGTAATGGTGCTCGAAGCGATGAAGATGGAGACGACGATCTCGGCGTCTCGCGCCGGCAGCGTTGCGGAGCTCAAGGCGGCGCCGGGGGATACCGCCGCCGCAGGGCAGGTGCTGGCGGTTATCGAGTGAGTCTCGCGTCGCTGGCGGCGGCGCTGGCCCAGTCCGCTCTGATCCTCATCCTCGGTTGGATCGCGGCCGACATCCTTCTCCGGCCCCTGTTCGCGCGCTCGCCGGAGCTCCTCGACCGGTTCGGGACCCCCGAGCGGCTCCTGGCGGCGGTCTGCGGCTTCGTGTTGCTCGCCCTCGTGCTGATGGTGTGCCACATCGTCTCCGGAGGTGCCGTGTTCGGCACGGCCGCGGCGGTGCCGGTCGCAACCCTGGCCATCCTGATCCTCGGGGTGGTGCGCAAGGTTGCCTGGCCGCGCCCCCGTTCGTGGGCCGCTCTGCTCGCTGCCACGGCCGTTATCGGCGCGCTCTATATCCTGCCCCTGGTCATCGCCGGCACCGGTGCTCGGACGGGCGACACCCCGTGGCACATGGGTTGGACCCAACAACTGCTTGCGGGGGAGCCGGTTCCGACGGGCCCGGCGCCCGATTTCGGGCGCAACGCCTATCCGTGGGGCTGGCATGCAGTGAACGCGACGCTCGTGCGGGCCCTCCCGGGTTCGGATGTGGTCGTTGCCCACGACGCTCTGCAGCTCACGCTGGTGCTGGCGATACCCCTCGCAGCGGCATGCCTCGCCCGCCTCATCCACCGGCGGGCCGGTTGGGCGGCCGCAGCTTCCGCGTCCCTGATCGGTGGGTGGGGATGGTTGAGCACGCTGGAACCAACCTTCATCGCGAGCCCCACCGCCGCGCGCTACGGCGCGGATCTAGTCGTGGCTTCTCCGAATTCGGTCTACGAGCTGTTCGCGCCGGCGTTCCCGCGCGAGCTGGGTTTGGTGCTTCTGGCCGGCGCTGGGATGTTCATCGTTATCGGAGCGGGCCGGTCGGTTACGCGATTGGCGGTGCTCGGCGGCCTCGTCCTTGGCTCCGTTGGTGTCGTAAGCGTTCCGATGATGTTCGGGGGCGTTGTTTGGGCCCTGTTCGGCCTCGTCGCGGTGGAGTGGGGTCGCCGGATCCGGTTCGCCGTCCTGACCCTGGCCCCCGCGACGCTGGTCTTCTCGGTCTGGGCCACGCCCGTGCTCGTCGATTACCTGAGATTCGACGGCTTCGTGGACGTGACTCCCCAACTAGGCGTGGAGTGGCCGCTCCCGACAGCCCTGGGGGCCTGGGGGTTGCTGACGCCATTGGCGCTCGGGGGAGCGATCGTGGCCCTCCGCGCGCAGGCGCGCCGGGAGACCCGTATCGTCCTCTGGTTCTCAGCTGGGACCATCGCCATGCTCGTGCTGGCGCGCGCGCGAGCGGCCCTCGATTGGGACCTGGCCGGTAACGCAACGGTGCTTCATCAGGGTCGCGTGTGGCCGGTCGCGCATCTTCTCGGCGCCGCGTTCGCGGGGATCGCCCTCGTCTGGCTCTACGACCGGCTCGATCGGCGACGTCCCGCGCTGTCGGTAGCCGTCGTTACAGCGGTGCTCCTCGTGGGGTCGTTGTCGCTGGTTATCGCGTCGGCTGGATTCGGGCGCGTGCTGGCGCTGCATGAGGACGGATTCGAATTCAACAAGCCGGACAGGGGCTCCGGGTCGTTCGTCCAACGCACTGCTGCCCACCTGGGGCCGGACGATGTGGTCGAGGTGCGCGGGTCGAACGAGCTCGCCTTCATGTTGTTCTCGTTTTCCGGTATGCGCATCGCTTCTTACGACGATCCCCGTCTCGAAACCAACGATCTTCGGATCCGCTTTACGACGCGGGCGGCGGCCTGGGACGCGCAGATGGACGGCGGGGGTTTCGAGCCCGACTACGAGGTCGTACCAATCGGGGCAGGAACGATCGAAGATGCGTTAGAGACCGGCGATTTCGAAGGCCAGTCGTTCGTGCTGCGCGCGACGAACAACTAGACGAACAGATGCTTCGATCGTTCGATCAGACGCGCGGCCGCGCTGCGAGTGATCCCTTCCTCTTCAGGCGTGCGACCGGCGATGCGTTGTTGAACCAGTGCCTCGCAACGCGCCACGATCTCGTGCCAGCTCCGACCGCCGTCCCCTTCAGCATCGAGCAGCGCCTTGATCCACCGACGTCCGTAGCCCGCGTGGATAGCCTCGTCGGCCCAGTCGAAGTCCATGTCTCGTCTGCTGATCTGGTCTCCTATCCGTCCGAACTCCTCG
>JALZJQ010000125.1 GCA_030859685.1 Actinomycetota bacterium
GCAGGTGCGAGACGAGCCACTAGGCCCGCGAGGCTCGGTTGTTCCGGAGCGATCACACCGATCACCCCGATCGACTCCGGCGCGGTGATGTTGAAGTAGGGCCCGGCGACGGGGTTCAGGCCCCCCGCGACCTGGGTCAGCTTGTCGGTCCACCCCGCGTACCAGACCCAGTCGTCGATCGCGCGATCGACCTGCGCTTCGGCATCATCGTTGCCCTCGGCCACCGCGATCTCGTCGACGAGCTGCGCGCGGCGGCCCTCCATGATCTCGGCCACTCGGTAGAGGACCTGGCCCCGGTTGTACGCGGTGAGTCCCGCCCAACCCAGCCACGCTTTGCGCGCCGCGACCACGGCGTCGCGCACGTCCTTGCGTGACGACCGCACCGCGTTGGCGAGAAAGGATCCCTCCGAGTCCGTGACCTCGTAGGAACGACCAGACTCGGAGCGCGGGAACTTCCCCCCGATGTAGAGCTTGTAGGTCTTCTTGACATCGATGCGCTGAGTCATGGTTCGCTCAGCTCGACGTAGGCCTCGAGGCCGTGTCGTCCGCCCTCGCGGCCAAAGCCGGACTCCTTGTAGCCGCCGAACGGGCTCGTCGGATCGAAACGATTGAACGTGTTGGCCCACACGACGCCGGCCCGCAGGCGGTCGGCCATCCACAGGATGCGGGACCCCTTCTCGGTCCACACGCCCGCCGACAAACCGTAGGGGGTGTTGTTCGCCTTCTCGACGGCTTCGTCCTCGGTTCGGAAGGTAAGGACGGAAAGCACCGGCCCGAAGATCTCCTCCTGCGCGATGCGATGCGATTGCGAGACGCCGGTGAACACCGTCGGAGGGAACCAGAAGCCACGGTCGGGGATCTCGCATGGGGGCTGGAAGAGCTCGGCCCCCTCATCGACGCCGATCCCGACCAGCTTCTTGATCTTGTTCAGCTGGTCGCGGGAGTTGATCGCGCCGATGTCGGTGTTCTTGTCGAGCGGGTCGCCAACCTTCAAGGTCCCGAGGCGCCGTTTGAGCTTGTCCATGGCGCGCTCCTGGATCGATTCCTGGACCAGCAGCCGGGAGCCTGCGCAACAGACGTGACCCTGATTGAAAAAGATTCCGTTCACGATGCCCTCGATCGCTTGGTCGAGCGGCGCGTCATCGAAGATGATGTTGGCTGCCTTGCCGCCTAGCTCGAGCGTCAGATGCTTGCCGGTGCCGGCGAGGTTGCGCTGGATCTCTTTGCCGACCTCGGTCGATCCGGTGAAGGCGACCTTGTCGACATCCGGGTGACGGACGAGAGCGGCCCCCGTCTCGCCGGCCCCCGTGATGATGTTGACCACGCCGGGAGGGAGGTCGACCTGCTCGCAGATCTCGGCGAAAAGCATGGCGGTGAGGGGTGTCGTCTCGGCCGGTTTGAGCACGACGGTGTTGCCCGTCGCCAAAGCGGGTGCGATCTTCCACGCCAGCATCAACAGCGGGAAGTTCCACGGGATGATCTGCGCGCACACCCCCAGCGGCTTTGTCGAGCGGCCGGCGAAGGCGTACTCGAGCTTGTCGGCCCACCCTGCGTAATAGAAGAAGTGCGCAGCCGCGAGAGGAACGTCGATGTCGCGGCTCTCGCGAATCGGTTTGCCGCCGTTCATCGACTCGAGGACGGCGAGCTCGCGGCTCCGCTCCTGCATGGCGCGAGCGATGCGATACATGAACTTCGAACGGTCGGCCGGCGCCAGCGCGGACCACGTCTCCGCGGCCTTGCGGGCAGCCCCCACAGCGCGATCGATGTCGCCCTCGCCCGCGATCGGGATCGCCGACAGCACCTCTTCCGAGGCCGGGTTGATCGTCTTGAAGTAGTCACCGGATGCAGGCTCGACGAACTCGCCCCCGATGTAGAGGCCATAGGTGTCGGCCACCGACGCTATGTCGGTGGACTCGGGCGCGGGTGCGTACTCCCAGCGACTCATCAGTCCAGTGTGTATCTATCGGGGTCCGAATAAAAGCCTTTCCGCTGCTTGTCGATCTGCATGAGCAGATCGTTGAGCAAGGACGAGGCGCCGAAACGGAACCGGTCGGGCGTGAGCCACTCATCCCCCAGCGTCTCGTGGATCACTACCAGGTAGCGGATCGCTTCCTTCGAGTTGCGGATCCCGCCGGCGACCTTGAGACCGACCTCCGTCCCGGTGACGTCTGCGAAGTCACGGATCGCCTCGGCCATGACCAAGCCTGTGGGCAGCGTCGCAGCGACGGGGATCTTGCCGGTGGACGTCTTGATGAAGTCGGCTCCTGCGGCCATCGCGATGAGGGACGCCTTGCGGATGCGATCGTAGGAACCGAGCTCGCCAGTCTCCAGGATGACCTTCAGGTGCGCGTCGCCGCACGCCCGTTTGCTGGCCACGATCTCGTCGAACACAGTCTGGTCGTCACCGGCGAGGAACGCACCCCGGCTGATGACCGTGTCGATCTCGTCCGCACCGTCCGCGACCGCGCGCTCGATCTCGAGCAGTCGCAGGTCCAGCGGCGTCTGGCCGGAGGGGAACCCCGTCGCCACCGAGGCCACCACGACGCCGGAGTTCTCCAACGCAGCCGCCGCCGGCGCAACGAGACGCGGGTAGACGCACAACGCGGCCACGTGCGGGATCTTCGGGTCGGTCGGCGATGGGCGCATCGCCTTCGATGCGAGCTGACGGATCTTTCCGGGACTGTCCTGCCCTTCGAGCGTCGTGAGGTCGCAACACCGCACCGCCAGATCGAGGGCCCACAGCTTCGAGTCCTTCTTTATAGAACGGGTCGCCAGCCGGGTGGCGCGCTCCTCGGCGCCGACTGCATCGACAGAACCGCCGATGCGATCGACGAGATCGAGCGAGAACGCGGCGGTGGTCGCCACCTATTCCTCCGTCCTAGTGCTGGTGCTGGTGACCGCCTGCCGGCGTCATCGGAATGAGCGGGAGCGAGATGCGCTTGGTCGCCTTGGGCTTCGGAGGGAGCAGGTTGACGAGTTCCTTCGCCGTCCGGTCGAGGGCCTGGCCCGCCTCGCTGTCCGGGGCCTGCAGCACGATCGGCGCCCCGACGTCGGCGAGCTCGCGGAGCTTCGGGTCGATCGGGATCTGACCGATCAGCGGGACCTCGAGCGTGTCGGCCAGCGCCTGGCCCCCACCCGAGCCGAAGATGTCGTAGGCCTTGCCATCGTCGCCGCGGAAGTAGGACATGTTCTCAACCACGCCGGTGACGTTCAGACCGGTCTTCTCGGCCATGAACCCGGCACGTTGCGCGACCTTCTCGGCGACGGCCTGCGGAGTCGTGACGATGACCATCTCGGCCCCCGGCAGGAACTGCGCTATCGAGATGGACACGTCGCCGGTTCCGGGGGGCAGGTCGACCAGCAGGTAGTCGGGCTCGTCCCAGTGCACGTCAGTGAGGAACTGCTGCAACGCCTTGTGCAGCATCGGGCCGCGCCACACGACGGGGTTGTCCTCACCTGTGAACAGTCCGATCGAGACGACCTTCACGCCGAACATCTCGGGCGGCATGATCATGTCGCCGACGACGGTCGGCCGCTCGTGCAATCCGAGCATGCGAGGGATCGAGAACCCCCACACGTCAGCGTCCAGCAATCCGACGCTGTGACCCTGCTTGGCCAGCGAGGCGGCGATGTTCACGGTCGTGGTCGACTTGCCGACGCCGCCCTTGCCCGACCCGATCGCGATCACCTGCGTGTGCGAGTCGCTACGGGCGAACGGAGCGGTGTTGTCCTCGCGCAGGTTCCCGGTAAGTGCCTTGCGCTCGTCCTCGGTCATCGAGGTGAGCTGCACCTCGACGTGGGACACATCCGGGTAGGTCTCCTTGATCTTGGCCGGGATGACCGTGTGGAAGTAGTCCTTGAGGGGGCATCCGGGAATCGTGAGAGCGATCAGGACCGTGACCTGTGAGCCCTCGATCGCGATGTTCCGCACCATGTTGAGCTCGTTCAGCCCGCGGTGCAGCTCCGGGTCCTGGATCTCGCCCAGGACCGCCGAGATCTGTTCGGTGGTGGGCATGTGGCGGATCACTCCTTTGAAGTTTCGGTCCCCAAGGTTAAGCGACGCGGGACGTGAGCTATTCCGCTGAGAAGGCCCCGATACAGCAGATCGGGGGCGGGACCGAGGGCCTCAGACCAGCAAGTCGAGGGCGTCCGGGACGAGGGATACCTCGGCGTCCTCATGGTGCCCGATGTAGTCGCCGTCGACCTGGACGGGTAGGGCCTGGGTCGACGAGAGGCTCGCCCCCGACACGTCATGGTGATAGCGGTTCACCGACCAGTGGGTGTGCGAGCCGTCCACGAACAGACCCCACGCGAGCGGGACGATCCGGGGGGCGCTCAACTTGCCCAACGACAGGAAGTCCAGGCCGGCGTCGAGGCGCGCCAGCGGGCAGACGTCCACGGGGAATCGTTTGAAGTACGTGAACGGCCGGGCGTTGCAGCAGACCACGGTGATCGCGTGGCTGGGTTCGATCCCCTCGACGGCCAACGTGATGACCGGATCGCTCTTGCGGTACTCGGTCAGTCCGGCTTTGAAGGCGTTCTTGACCCACAGCCACTGGCCGTACCGCCGCTTGCCTTCGGGGTTGACCTCGGCACGCCGGACGACCTCGGCGTCGAGCCCCATCCCCATCGAGAACGCGAAGTAGCGTTCGCCGACACGCCCGACGGGGACGCGCCGTTTCTGGTCCGTTCGCAGGTGCGCAGCCACGAACGCGGTCGCGTCGATCGGTTGCTGCGGGATCCCGAGCGAGCGCGCCATCACGTTCGTGGTACCACCGGGCAGGATCCCGAGAGCGACATCGGTACCCACCAGTCCCTGAGCCACTTCGTTGATCGTTCCATCGCCTCCGAACGCGACGACGGCATCGAAGTCTCGATCGACGGCATCCCGCGCCAGCTCGCTCGCATGCGAACGCCGCGCCGTGTCCGTCACCTCGAGCTTGAAGTCTGCAGACAGAGCCTTTGAGATGACCTCCTTGGCGCGCGGCGATACGGAGCCTGCGTGAGCGTTGGATACGAGTAGCACCTTCTTCATAGACGCCGAATCGTACCCATCCGCCCCGGAGGCGGCGCGTATGCTGCTGGCGTGAGCGGCTCGGTGGCGACGCGATGATCCTCGTCCTGATCGTCGCCGGCCTCGCCGCCCTGGCCGGGGTGCTGCGCGGCGGATCGCTCTCGACCCTGGCGGACACGAGATTCCGCTGGGGGTGGCTGATCTTCGCCGGCCTCGCCCTGCAGCTGGGTTTCGACCTCTGGGACCCCGACTGGCTGACCCGCGCCCAGGCGACCGCCATAGTGCTCGCGTCCAACGCCCTGATCCTCGTGTTCGTGGTGCTCAATCGCGCCGTGCCGGGGATGTGGCTGATCGGGGCGGGGCTGGCGCTGAATGCACTCGTCATAGGCGCGAATCAGGCGATGCCGGTCTCGGTCGACGCAGCTCGGTCGGCTGGGGCCCCAGTCCCCAACGACACGTCGAGCATTAAGCACGAACGCATGGACGACGACACGCTGGTCCCGTGGCTCGGCGACGTCATCCCGTTATCGATCGGGAATCAGGTTCTCAGCATCGGCGATCTGGTGCTCGCCGCTGGTATCGGGTGGCTGGTCTCCGGTCGAACGCGAGAAAGGAGCTAGAGGGCCTGGAGCTTGCGGTTGAGCGCTTGCAGCATCGCGCGGACTGAGGCGGTGGCGACATCATCGTGAACTAGAGCCGAACCGATCACCGGCACGGTCATGCCGTTCTCGTAGAAGATCGCCCGCACGACCACCGAATCGTTCGACCCGATGCGCTGGACGACGACCTGGTCGACCTCGACAGCGGACTGATGATCCTCGAGCACGGGCCTCATCGCCTGCATCAACGCAGCCGTGGCTCCGCGCGCCCGGGCCTCACGCGAGGCTCCGGCTGCCGACGCACCCTCGGTCGTCTGACCGTCCGGCCACTTCAGCGCGACCTTCACCCAACCGGACTCACCGCGGCTCGCGAGGACCACTCGCTCGAGCACGGGTCGATGACCGTTACGTCCGTTCTCTGATACTTCCTGGGATTCGGGAACCGGGGGAGGATCGGGCTCGAGGGGCTCGTCGAGCTGCACGATGGACACGATGCGATGGTCGATCGGCATGCCGAAGCCGGCTGCAGCCAGCGACTGCACGTCGCGAACAACCTGCTTAGGGGCCCGCGTAGAGGTGGAAACGATGTGGATCTCAGTGGGGGCCCCGTTCGCGCCGATGACCCGCGCGCTGCGCACGCCGGCGACCTTCTTTAGGTCGGCTTCGAGTCGACTCCACTGCTGGTCGGCCATGCCCCCGCTCTCTCTCTAGGTATGAGGAGCTTATCGGAGCAGCCGCCAGGCTCCTAAAGGAAAGTCCTGTCATTTAGGCCAAACGCGCCAACGCGGAAGAGAGAGCATCGCTACGCTTCGCCAGGCACCGTAGCTCCCAGCCCCGCCTGTCGGACTTGGAACAGTTGTAGCTCTCTCTCCCGCGTGGCGCCGGAGCCGTCGCTCCGATTGGAAGACTGAGGGCCCGGGCTCAACATCGGCTACAAAACTCCTATAAACGCCCACCTGAAGCCGCTCCGGCCGGGGCCCGCCTGTGAGGAAGCTGGTTAAATCAGGAAGACTGATTGGGCGGGGGGCCATCTTGAGGTACCGACTTCTAGGACCGGTCGAGGTCTTCATCGGCGAGCAAGCGGTGCCGCTTGGCGGCCCTAAGAAGCGAGGGCTACTGGCTCTCCTTCTCCTGCACGCGAACGAAACCGTCTCGACCGAGAAACTGATCGATGCTCTGTGGGGGGACGATCCTCCTCAGAGTGCGCGCTCGATCGTACAAAGCTATGTATCCCAACTGCGAAAGCAATTGCAATGCGGCGCGATTAGCGAGGAGTCGACGATCCTGCAGACTCGTCCCGCTGGGTACCTACTCAAGGTGGGTTCCGGTGAGCTAGATGTAGATGACTTCTTGCAACTCGCCGAAGATGGGCGAACTGCGTTGCGAGCCGGCAGTCTTGACCAGGCATCCACGAAGCTCGCAGCTGCGATGTCATTGATGAACGGATCTCCGCTTGCTGACCTCGCTACCGAGCCCTTCGCGCAGAGCCATATCGCTCGACTCGAAGAGCTCGCGGTCGCCACCCTGGAAGATCGGATCGAGACTGATCTTGCTCTGGGAAGACATTCTCACGTCATCGCCCGCCTGGATCTGGCGATCGCCGACCATCCCCTGCGCGAGCGGCTTAGGGAACTGATGATGCTGGCCTTGTATCGAACGGGCCGACAGGCCGAGGCCTTGAATATCTTTAGGGATACACGAGTCCGGCTCGTCGATGAACTCGGTATCGAACCAGGTCGAGCGCTGCAAGACCTACAAGCGCGGATCCTCGCAGAGGACCCCCTTCTCCTCGGTAAACGGAAGGAGTCCGAAACACCAGGGAACCTTGGTGTACCACTCACCACCTTCGTGGGTCGGGAAAGAGAACTGCATGAGCTGCGAGAACTCACGGCGAAAGAACGCCTAATCACTCTCAACGGAATCGGGGGAGTTGGAAAGAGCCGGCTTGCGATCGAGCTCGCAACCAGCTGTAAGGACGCCTTTCAGGACGGAGTTTGGATCATCCAGCTCGCCCCCCTGACGGACGAGTCACTCATCTCACAAAGCGTCGCGGCCGCTCTGAACATCAGAGAGCAGCCTGATCAGGAGATGCTCGGAACGTTGCTGGACTTCATCAGGAATCGAGAGATTCTCTTGATCCTCGACAATTGCGAACATCTGATTCGAGGGTGTGCGCTCTTTGCGGAAACCGCACTTTCTCATGCACCCAAGCTGAAGATCATCGCCACAAGTCGCGAATCGCTTGGGATTATGGGAGAGATCCAGTGGCGAGTGCCGTCGCTCTCTCTGCCCGACGTCCCCACGGGCTCATCACTTCAACAAGCTCGCTCGTCAGAGGCGATCGAGCTCTTTCACCAACGCGCCCGGGAGGTGAACAATCGCTTCTCTCTGACCGAAGACAACTGGGCGACCGTTGCACGGATATGCGAGAGACTCGACGGCATCCCTTTGGCGATCGAACTAGCAGCCGGACTCTGCAAGGCTCTCTCGGCGGAGGAAATCTCCGATCGGCTAGTGGACCGATTCTCATTGTTGACGGGTGGGAGTCGCACTGCCCTGCCTCGGCAGCAAACGCTGATCGCGACGATGGACTGGAGCTATGACCTCCTCCCAGAGGACGAGCGACGGATCCTCGGGCAACTGTCCGTCTTCTCTGGTGGTTTCTCCCTTGAAGCGGCCGAAGCGGTGGTCGGTGAGAATGCCGAACCGCTCGAAGTCCTTCGAGGAATCGTGAATCTCGTTAGCAAGTCTTTGATCGTTCAGGAGCAGGAGGTATCAAACACCCGATACGACATCCTAGAGACGGTCCGTCAATACGCCGCACAACGACTGCTCGAATCCGGAGAGTCGGCCAATGCGCGCAACCGTCATCTCGACTATTTCCTTGACCGAGCCGAGGCCGCGGAACCTCATCTCCACGCAGGGAGTCAGGAAACAGTCGTAGCCAGTCTCGAGCTCGAGCATGACAACTACCGAGCTGCCCTGGATTGGAGCATCGACAGAATCCCCGACAAGGCAATAAGGCTGGCCGCGGCACTCTGGTACTTCTGGGATCTTCATGGGCACCTGATTGAGGGCCGTCGCTGGTTGAAGACGGCTCAAGCGGCCCATCCCGGCTCCCTGACCGCGTGGCAGGGACGCGCGTTGATGGGGGCGGGCTCACTTGAACGAGCCCAAGGAAACCTGGAGGAAGCAAGAGGACTTCTTGAGCAGGCCCTGAACGTATACCGGGAACTAAGAGATGAGGTTGGGACCGCTCGGGCCCTGGATGAGTTGGGATCGATTGCTTACCTGAAATGCGACTTTGAAATGGGGGAATCCCTTTGTGGCCAAAGCCTCGCGCTCTATAGGAAGCACCATGATCTTGAGGGTGTCGCAAGTTCCCTATTTTCAATGGGACATTGGGCGACCACGAGGGGACAGTTTGAGGAATCAGATTCCCTTCTGAAAGAATGCCTCGCTCTCTGCAAGAGCTTGGGCTTCGTGCAGGGGCAGGGTGCCGCTCTCGCATCTATTGCTCGGCTCCGGCTCCACCTCGGCGACGCCGAAACGGCTTCACGATTGGCCGGTCAGGCCTTGGCATACTCAACCCGAATCAGAGATGACTGGAACATCGGCTTCATTGAACTCGTTAGCGGAGAGGCTTCAATGCATCGGAGTGACTTGGATCTCGCGGATCGGCATCTTCTTGAGTCGCTAGGTCACTTCAAGACCCGCGGAGATCAATGGGGCTTTGCACGCAGCATGAGATGCATGGCCTCTGTCAAACGCATGCGCGGTCAGATGCAGCCCGCAAGATCCATGCTTCAACACTCGATGACGATCTGTAAATCTCTGGAAAGCCACTGGGACCTGGCGCAGGCACTCGAGGAGCAGGCACATCTGGTGGTTGCTGAGGATCAGGACCTTAAGACAGCGATGACCTCACTGGGGGCCGCTCAACAACTGCGTGACACTGTCGGCGCCCCGCTGCCACCCATGGATCAGGCTGCCTTGTTATCGATTGTTCGTCGGGCCAAGGCCGAGCTAGGGGAGGCCCAGACAAGTTCTTGTTTGGAAAAGGGCCGACGCCGGCCCTGGCCGAGATGAAAACATTGGGCTCGGCCCGATGAGTGAAGCTCGAAAAGAGGAGCCAGTCTACTGATGCGGTTCATGGCTCGATCAGGTCCACGAAGAGATCAACGATCTCGGGATCGTACGAACGGCCAGCCTCGTCTTGGATCGCAGATACGGCCCGATCATGCGACATGGCATGGCGATACGGTCGATC
>JALZJQ010000134.1 GCA_030859685.1 Actinomycetota bacterium
GTACAAGATGCGCCACGGCCCATACGTCTGGGCGGTCACACCGAGGGTCGCCTTCGGCTGGACCGACTTCACGAAGGATGCGACCCGCTGGACGTTCTGAGTCGCACCTGAAACGGCAAGAGGGGAGAACCACCTGGATCCTCTCCTAGTCTCTCTATTGGTCTAGTTTACGTAACGTAGATTATGGGCGCTAAATCCCACCCTCAGCAAGCCCAGGTGAGAATATGTTTGGCGGATTACTTTTCTCGCCGATGTGGCTATAAGGAGGTCGTGGTCAGTCACCAACCTGCGACAACCCAACAGGCTTACACGGCGATCCTCTCGCATTTCATAGAGCACGGTAGGGTGCCCCACTACGTTGAGTTGGCGGCGACCCTGGGCATCGACATCGAGGAGGCGCGCACGCTCCAACGGGATGCAGCAGCCGGCGCGCCCGCTGCGGCATGTTGGCTCACCCACGACAGCGACTACATCGAAGCCTGGGGTCCATTCTCGAATGTTCCAACGCACGTCCACATCAGCGTTGACGGAGAGGCCCGCTGGTTCGGCTTGTGAGGTATTGAGGCGCTGGCCGTGCGCTGGCTTTTCCCAGGTCGAGAGATAACCGTCAAGACGCCGTGCCTCGACTGCGGTGAATCCGTGACGATAAAGATGCGGGACGAGGAGATCCTCACGATCGATCCTGAAACCGCGGTTGGATATCAGCTTTCCCCATTCGTCCAATGGCGGGAGGGATCTGGAGCCTTCAACTGAAGCCGGATGAATCTCTTCCGGTCGGAAGAACACGTTAGACGCTGGCCCCTTTACTCAACCTCTGCTGAGGACTACGTCCTGCCTATCTCGACATGGGCCCAAATCTTCTCGGGGCAACTGTTCCGCGAACGCCTCGCACCCGACTACCTCGAGAAAGGAAAGGGTTACGTCGCCGAGTACCACGATGCTATTCGCGAGGCGGGCAAAACCAGCCCGTACTGGAACTACCCCTTGATCGCAAATCTCGACACAGTTCGCCTTTCCCGATATCGGGTGGTCGGCGCATATACCCGCTTTGACGACACTGTTCTCAACGACCTCAAGGACGCGCGCAATCGCATCGTGAATGGTCTCGAACACGCCTCGCGCCATCGAGAGAACCACCTCGTTTGGGCCGCTCCGGGAAGCGGCAAGACCTTTTTCGTGGAACAGATCGCTGCGTCGATCGAGGTGGATGCTGATTACCGAGAGGTCAATCTAGCCAAACTCGAGAGACACGGCTTCGAAGAGGCCCTCGCCGATGCGATCAGCTCTCAGAGACCGACGCTGTGCCTAGTGGACGAGGTCGATTCGCGCGCCACCGAGGTGTGGCCCTACGAGATATTGATGCCCTACCTCGATGCAAACCTGGCGGGCAGGGCGCACATCGTGTTCGTTCTCGCCGGGAGTTCCGGCTTCAGCATCGAGGGCATGAAAGAGCGGATCCAGTCTCGTCCTAAGGGTGCAGATGTCCTCAGCCGGATATCGAGTTCGAACCAGTTCACGATAGAACCATTGGGCTTCGGCGATCGAGTTCTGGTTGCGCTGAGCCAACTGCAAGCAGCGGGCAAGGCGATCGGCCATGAGATAGACGCAGTGGAGAAGCTCGGTCTCTATCACATCGCCGTCAACGACCGGCTCGCGAGCGCGCGCCAACTTCAGGAGTTCGCCGCCGCCGCGGTTGAACGGATCCCGCGCGGCGATGACCGCGTCAAGTACGACCACTTCTTCGTTCCAGGCGACCCTGAGAACAAGCGGTTTTGGGTCGACGTGGCGAACGTCGCGAGGGATCTGGTCAACGCTTACGTGACGATAGAGGCATAGTCCTGGTTTTTGGTCATAGCAAACGAATCTGGCTCGGGTCGTCACGTGTGGCCGAAGCGGCGATCACGACCGGATCCACATCAACCGGCTCCTACCCGTCCCCCACCGGTTTTCCGAAGCGCAGGGCGAAGTTCTTGTAGCCGCGCGCTTCCCAGAACGCCGCTCCGTCGTCGTTGCCTACGAGGATGTCGGCGCGGATCCCCCCGGCCCCATTTGCCACCGCCGCTTCCTCGGTGGCCTCGAGAAGCCGAGAGCCCGCGCCCCTGCCTCGCCAGTCCTCGTCCACGACGAGCGTCTCGACCTCGCACGAGGTGCCCCACGGCTTCTCTTCGTAGTGGAAGCGCACGAAGCCGACGACCTCGGCATCCGAGCGCGCCACCAGCACATGTTCGTCCGGATCCCCGAGGGCCTTCTCGACGATCTCTCTCCACCGGGCCGACGGAATCCCGTAACGGGGGTTGTCGGGTTGGATCTCGCCGTGGTGCCTCGCCAGCTCGCCGAAGAGATGGGCGATGGCCGGGATGTCGGCTGCGCCTGCCGGCTCAACTACGAGCTGCGCATCCATCAGCGTCCCCCTTCCGTTCCGGAGAGCTCCCGAGGACGTCGCCGGAGACGGTCCTTCAGCCCCCACGCCATGACGAAGACCATCGCTTCCAGAACGACGCCGCGATTCAGCTTCGAGCGGCCGCTGGCTCGTTCGACGAAGGTGATGGGGACCTCGACGATGCTGCCACCGGCACGTGCCACACGGCGCGTCATCTCGATCTGGAACGCGTAGCCCTCGGAACGGATGCTCGACAGATCCTGATCCAACAGGGTGTCGCGTCGATAGGCGCGGAAGCCACTCGTCGAATCGCGCACTCGATAGCCGAGCCAGAGGCGCGCGTAAAGATTGGCCGCAGCGGACAGGGCTCGGCGGATCGCTCCCCAGTTCCTCACGTGACCACCGTCGATGTAGCGGGATCCGATGGCGAGATCGGCGTCCTCCAGCGCACTTAACAGGCGCGGTAGATCGGCCGGGTCATGCGACAGGTCGGCGTCCATCTCCACGATGGCCGAGTAGTCGCGCTGAAGAGCCCATCCGAAGCCGAGAACGTACGCCGTGCCGAGGCCGCGCTTCCCGTCGCGTTCGAGGATGTCAACTCGGGGCTCGGGCTCCCCCATCTCCTTGGCCAGAGCGCCGGTCCCGTCGGGTGAGGCATCGTCCACGATCAAGAGGTCGATGCCCTCGCCTGCTGCGAGCGTTCGCTCCACGACCTCTCGCAGGCTGCCTCGCTCGTTGTAGGTGGGCACGATCACCAGAGCCCGGCCGTCCCCATTCATCGTCGCGCCGGCGTCGGTCGAGCCACCAGCGCCCACGCCACGAGGAGCAGCCCCAGCAGCGCGCTCCCCCACGGCACCCAGTCGCCGGTTCGGGCATAGAAGGTGGCGGCTCGCGAGAAACGCACCTCCCTCACTAGGGACGCCGCGGTCCACAACCCCGTCGAGTCGTGGACGCGGCCCTCCGGGTCGATGAAGGCCGAGATGCCGCTCAGCGCCCCGTGCACCACCCAGACGCCGTTCTCGGCCGCCCTCACCTGACTGAAGGCGACGTGTTGGGCGGAGGCCCACGACTCGCCCCACGTCGACGTATTGGTCGCAACCACGAGCAGCCGCCCGCCCTCCGCGATGGACTCCCGCACTAGGGATCCGAAGTCGCCTTCGAAGGAGATGACCGTCGCGACCGGGCCGTCCGGGTGGTCGAACACCTTCGGGTCTCGCCCCGGGATCGCATCGCGCGGAACCTGATCCAGCATCGGTATCCAGCTGAACAGGTCGCGGGCCGGAACGAACTCGCCGAACGCCACCAGGTGCCTCTTCTGGTAGCTGTCGACTATCTCGCCCTGAGGTGACACCTCGAAGATCTTGACCTGATAGCGGTCGGCTCCGACGTCCATGTTCCCGCCGACGAGCATCGTCGCGTCGACCGTTCGAGCTGCATCTCGCAACTCACTGCTCGCCGCGTCGTCCTTCAGTGGGTCGAGGCCCACCGAGCTCTCGGGCCACACGATCAGATCCGGCTCTTCCCGAACGAGGTCTTCGGTCAGCCTTCTGTGACTGGCGATTATCCGGAGTTCCTTCTCGCGAACATCCCCCACGAAATCGCGCGGCACGTTGCCCTGCACGATGGCGACGCGTGTCGTGTTGCCGCCAGCCTCGTTCGCGGGGATGAGGAGTGGAGCCGCCAGAAGCATGGATGAGGCGAGCACCTCCGCCACTCCTCTCCCCCACCGCCCCTCTCGAACGGACCGCCATGCCTCTGCGACAAGCGCGTTCACCGCGACGAGCAGGAACGCAACGGCCCATCCACCACCGTAGGCCGCTACGCGCAGCAGAAACGGGGCGTTGTGCTGGCTCTGCGCAAGTTCTCCCCACGTGAAGCCGACGACCGGAACGATCGAGCGCACGTACTCGAATGCAACCCACAACGCGGCGGCAGCTATCACCCGCACCACGACCACCCGATTGCGCGAGGCGATCGCCCACAACGCGCCGAAGGCTCCGAAGTAGATGGACTCCATAAGAACTAGCGCGGCCCACGCCGCCCACCCGACGATGCTGATCCAGTACAGAAGGGTGCCCATGAAGGCCAGCGCGAAGACGAGCCAGACGACGAAGCTCCTTCGGGCGCTGCACGCGCGCGTCACGAGAAGGACCGGCGCGAGCGCGAGCCATGCGAGCGGGAAGACGTCTGGTTCGGGGAACGCGAGCGTCAGGAGCCCTCCACTCGCCACCGCTACGGCCAGCTGACCGGCGACCGGAGGCGCCGGCGCATAGCGCCCAGAGCTGTGGTGGATGGCCGAGGGGTGGCGCGAGTCGGTCAGATGCAATCGCGACAGAAGCCGCGGGCTTCGTCGGCGAGTTGGACACGCGGCTTCACCAGGAAACAGCTCTTGCACACGAACTCTTCACCCGCCTTGATCGGAGTGGCGCGAGCGGGCAGGTCTACGATCGGGGCCGGTTCGTCCTTCTCGCTGGAAAGCGACATGATGTCGCCGTCGTCGTCCGCATCGTCGGTCCCGCGGCGCGCTGCGGCCCTCTGAGCGAGCATCTCCTCAAGGCTGGCCTGGCCCTCTTCCTCGTCCTCATCGGGAAGTGCCGCGGAGACATCCTCCTCGTCGTCGTCATCGTCGTCGGAGTCGTCGTCCTCGCTCGCCGCGGCTGAGACGACCTCATCATCGTCGTCATCGATCTCGAGGTCGGGGTCGTCGAGGTCGGGGTCGGCGAGTTCGGGGTCGGCGAGTTCGGGGTCGTCGAGTTCGGGGTCGTCGAGGTCCCCCAGGGGCGCGTCGTCGTCATCGGAGTCGTCCTGCTGATCTTCGAGATCTAGCTCGTCTTTGGCCACGCCATCGCTCCTACCTGAGTCGGACCGGTGATCCGGGTCCACTGGGGGAACCCTAACCAGATTCGTCGGAAACATTCCCCCGAGGTTTAGCCTCGTCTCGAGACCCTTGTCTTGGTGGGCTTGCCAGGGTTTGCTACGTTTCGCGGCATCGCAGGTATAGTCCGGACACTGATCCGGTCTGAAAGTGGGGGGCCGGGCTGGAGCAAAGGGGATGTCCGCTCATGAAGAGCAGATCCGGGCGCACGCATGTCGTGAAAAGCTGTCTCGTCTATCTAGTGAGTTTCTGCATCATCACCACTCTGGGAGCTCCCTCGGCCTTCGGGCAGGCGGACATCCTGGACGCACACCGAACGTTGGATGACCTCGACAATCGCACGGGGGCGGTGGGACCCAGCAGCGCGCAGAAGAGCATCGTCAGAGGTCTGGGCGCCAAGGTGCGATGGAACCGATTCGGCACACCTCAATCCTTGATCAAGTACGGCGGCTACCTGGGGAGGGTCTCGGGAGACTCGGCCGCAGCCGCGGCTCGGAGATGGGTCACCTCGAACAGGGCACTCTTCCGTTTGTCTACGGTCACGAACGACAACCTCATCTTGCTCAACGACTCGCGCTTGTCCGACAGCAAGGGCCACGCGGTCGTCTTCCGCCAGCGTTTCGGCGGCCTCGAGCTCGGACAAGACGGCATGATCACGGTCGGTATCACTGGGAGCCGGGCGGCTGGATGGAGAGTCGCCTACGTGTCGTCCTCGGCGGTCGGAACACAAGCCGCCCCGGCCGAAGCGACGCTCTCCCCCACCGCGGCGTGGCTCGAAGCTGCCGAGAACGTCGGTCGCCCGGTCACTGAGAGCGCCATCTCAGACGTGCGGGACCACCACACCTGGACCGTATTCAAGACTGCCGGGTTCGCCGGCACCCAGCGTGCGCGCCTCGTGGCGATGGCCGACCCTGGAGACGGCATCAAGGCCGCTTACGAGACCATCGTGCTCGACAACGCGGGCGGTCACTCGGAGGCGTACACGGTCTTCGTCGACGCGCGCAGCGGCGCCATCCTCTTCCGGACCAATCGCGTCGCCCAGCTTCTTCAAGCCCCCCCCATGCCGCGGTCCGGCAACTTCCAGGGACGGACCCCGGACGAGGGCACTTGCGGTCCCCTGCACCCCATCCCCACTGACGCGAGCACGGCCTCGATCGTAGTACTCGCCAGCGCCGACGTCCCGGTCGACGACATCGTCCTCAACATCCTCAGGGGAGATGAAGTGGTCGCCAGCTCGGACACGGGCTTCAGCCCCGAGGTAGCCACCTACAGCCCCAACCCATTCCCTCCGGGTGACTACTCCGCGCAGGTGTGCGAGTACGAGGAGGTCGCCGGCTTTCCCTACAGCGGCGCCTACGCGGTGAGCGACGCCGCCGCGCCGACGGACGGGGTTCCTTACCCGCCGTTCTGGAGCTACTTCACGGCCAACCCGGAGCTCGGCCAGGACCACCCGCCGTTCAGCCTTCCGGACGACGACACGCGCGTGACGGCCTGCTGGGACAGGTTCATCAACGGGGTCCAGACGCCGGACTGTGAGCTCGAGCTCTTCAACCTGGCGGCGCGTGCGCCGTGGGACCACGGCGTCCAGACCAATTCCCCCACGTTCACGACCATCGGGAATGCGGCCGTGTCCGGGGAGGCGTGGTTCAGCCCGCTCACTCCCGCCGAGCAGTACCGGCCGACCGCCCTCGACCGCCGCTACCTCTTCCCCTGGGACAACATCTGGGAGAACGAGAAGTGCGGTCCCACCGCGTTCGGGCCCAGCGTTCCGCAGTCGACCGATCCCGTGGCCGCGCGCGGGGGGCGCAACGACATCGACAGCGCGACCACGAGCCTCTTCGCCAGCCACAATCGCATGCACGACTGGTCGTACTTCCTCGGTTTCACCGAAGAGAACTTCAACCTGCAGCAGAACAACTTCGGCAACACTTCTCCGAGTCGTGAGAATGATCCGGAGATCGGGAACTCTCAGGCAGGAGCTCTGACCGGCGGACAACCCAGCTTCACGGGCCGCGACAACGCCAACCAGATCACGCTCAACGATGGCATCCCGGGCATCACCAACATGTACCTATGGCAGCCGATCGCCGCTGCTTTCTACCCGCCGTGCGTCGATGGTGACTTCGACATGTCGGTCATCGGCCATGAGTACACGCACGCCATCTCCAACCGCATGGTTGGAGGACCCGACGCAGGGCTCACGAGCGGAGCAGATGGCCAGGCACGGGCGATGGGAGAGAGCTACAGTGACTTCACCGCCGTCGAGTACCTCCGGGAATACGGCTACGTCCCGACCAACGACGAGAACCCATTCGCGATCGGGCCGTACGTGACCGGGGCGAAGCAAACGGGCATCCGGAACTACGGGATGAACAACAGTCCGCTCAACTACTCGAACGTCCAGGGTTACGACGGCATGGGGTCGGGAAGCCCGCACGACGACGGCGAGATCTGGAGTGCCACGAACTTCGACATCCGCAAAGCGATGATCGCGCAGTACAACGACAGGTTTCCGGCCTCGAACGACCGGCTGCAGAGACTCTGCGCCGACGGCGAGCTGCCGGCCGACCGCTGCCCAGGCAACAGGCGCTGGATGCAGATCGTCTTCGATGCCTATCTATTGATGCCTCCGGCCGTCAGCATGCTGGACTCGCGCGACGCCTATCTGGCGGCCGACCAGATGCGCTTCAACGGCGCCAACCAGAAGGTCCTGTGGCGTGAGTTCGCCGGTCGCGGCTTTGGGCAGTTCGCCTCCTCGGACGGCACCGACGATCCCCAGCCGAAGCCCAGCTTCGAGACGCCGAGAGAGGGCAACGAGACATCGCTGACCTTCACCGCACGAGCGTCTCAGCAGGGCGGCGACCCGGTCGACGCCAAGATCTACGTCGGCCGCTACGAGGCAAACGTCACTCCGGCGGCGGACACAGATCCGTCCACTGCTCTTCCCAAGAAGCTGAAGCTGGTGCCCGGGACGTACCAATTCGTGGCGCAGGCCGAAGGACATGGCCTCTTCCGGTTCACGCGCAAAGTGCGCGTTTCTCGCAACCAGACGATCGCGCTCAACATGCCGACGAACTGGGCGTCGCAAGACAAGGGGGCGATTGCCGAGGACGCCGACGGCGCCAATAACCAGAGCCTCATCGACGACACCGAGACTACGAACTGGGCGCATCTGGGGAGCGCACCGGTCGACACCACCACCCCGAGCATCTCGGTCAACCTTGCAGGCACCGCTCCGAAGCTGGTGGCGTCGGTCAATGTGAGCGCGTTGCTACGGGCGGCCGACCCGGAGAACGAGCAGGATCCAGGCTCGCAGAACCGCTTCACGGCGCTGCGAAAGTTCAGGATCGAGACGTGCGTCCAGGGCGAAGGCAGTCCGTGCAACAACGAAACGGGGGCCGGGTTCAGTCCCGTGTTCACGAGTGGCGACGACGCCTTCCCGGGCGATGCGCCACGGCCGCTGGCTCCCGACGTCATCTTCAAGAGCTTCAACGTCACCGACTCCATGGCCACGCACGTGCGACTGGTGGTGCTCGAGAACCAGTGCACCGGCGGAGCCGACTTCCAGGGTGACCAGGACAACGACCCGATCAACCAAACGGACTGCAAGCTCGGGTCTAGCAGGGACAACCAGGTTCGGGCATCCGAGCTCCAGGTGTTCTCCACGAACGGATCGCTCGGCGTTCCTCGCGACCCGATCGTGGTAACGACGATGAACGCTCCCGCGACGGCGAGCGCCGGTAGCAACATCACCTACGAGATCACCTACCGGAACCTGGGACCGGCCCCCTCGAGCAATGCCAAGATCACCGATGTCCTACCGGCCGGATTGACGTTCGTGTCGGCGAACGGTGGCGGCACCTACAAGCCGAGGACGCGGCAGGTGACGTGGAGCCTGGGTACGGTGGCGGTCAACGAAACGGACACGGTGAGGTTGAGAGCGAGAGTGAACGACGACGCAGCGGTCGGGACGATCATCTTCAACCAGGCCGAGTACACCGCGAGCCTGACCGTCTCCACCCCGGGGGCGGCTGCAACCCTGATAGTGCCGTAGCAACAAGCTCGATCCGGTCGATTTCAGAAACGCCCCGGGCTCACCCCCGGGGCGTTCTCTGTGGTGGCTCATCGCAGAGGTACTGTCGAACATGATCCGGGAACGCGAGGGGCCCGAAGGCTAAAAGGAAGGACCCGAGTGGCCGTTGGGGCCGAAGTCTTTCCGGGGACGTTTAGAGCGACCCAGCACAAGTCGCCTGCTACATCACACGAGGTGATTCTTTCCGCGTTTGCTCTACGAACGTTTGAAGAGACGGCTGAGGAACCCGCGTTTCTCGGCCGGGGGTTTCGGTTCCTTCACGCTCTCCTTCGGTTGAACAACTGCGGAAGCCTGGGGTTCGACCGTCGCCGGGGGTTCTTGCTCCCTTCTGGGATGGTCGAAGGCCTTGTGCTGCTCCAGTTCGGACCTCGTCGAGAAACGCAGGTCGCAGTGTGGACACTGCAGTACGTCGGTCATCCTGGGCTCCTTTGCCTGGAGAGGGTAGAGCGAGCCGACGCTCCTAGGATATTGGAAGTCGCCCGGCCTGTGGCGAGGGCCCGCCTCAGCGGTCCTGCCCCGACGGCGACCTTCCTAGGAACATCGCGGACTCTGGTACATGAGGGGCAACGTCCGACTTCCCCCTGGGCCCACTAGTGCCTTCCAAATTCAAACTGATACCCGTCCGGGTAGAGACAAATTGCGATCACGAACGTAAACCAGCGACTTGTGAGTCGTTCATACCGCTGCTCCGGCCCCTCGTGCTCTCCGTCTCGTGGGACCCAAAAGACCTACGCCAGTCTCATCGAACGCTCGCTGGACCCGATCTCGTTCCGCGGCAGCCTCGACGTGGTAGACGAGACCTCGATCATCTTCGTAAAGTTCAACGGTCCCGACGAACGTCTGGCGATCGTCTCGCCACAGCTTCACAGTGTCCACCAAGGCCTAAAGGAAGGACCCGAGTGGCCGTTGGGGCCGCTCGGTAGCCGACCGGTAGCCGGTTATTGGAGCGTTGTAGCTGCGTAAACGGTGTGCTGACCTGCATAGACGCACGTCGTGAGGGAGCGAAAGGCGTCCAGTTATCCGGCCCCCGGAAGGCAGGCGGAACCTCCGCCGCATGAAGGGAGGTAGTCGATGGACAGGGTGGTCAAAGACCGAGAGGGCGTCAAGCGTTTCGAGCCCGATCCCGGTCGGATTCCGGAGTTGGTTGGAACCATCGAGGTCGAGTACTCGGTGGACAAGCAGTTGGAAACTCGGCGCAAGATGGACCCGCTGAAGGATGAGGACTTTACGAAGTTCGCAGCGATCCTCGGAAGCGAAAGGTTCCTCAGGGTCCTCAACCACACACGCGGGCACCTGGAGCACACGCTCCGATGCTGGCTGCTCGCGGTGGGGTTCGCGAACGCTATAGAGCCCTTCAGCTCAGGATTCGGCCCGGACGACAGGCGGCGGCTCGCGGATTCTATCTACGCGCTGCTCGTTGACGTAGTGGCCGTCCCCGGCGTCGAGGACTCGGACGCCGAGTATGCGAGGTACGCGGAGGCCACTCAGCCTCTGGGCTTCGAGGGTGTTGAGATTTTGGAGGAGGTCGTGGGCAAGCTGCTCGATCGGGTCGAGGAGATGGTCCTAGACGACTCCGCTAAAGGCTCGCTATAGATCGGGTCAACGGGCTCTTCTTAGACGCCTTCTAGCCCATGTACCGGCCCCGTTCAACGAAAAGCCCCCGAATCGGACTCGGGGGCTTTTCTTGTGGGCATCAGACGGCTTTCTTATCGGGGATGCAAGGCCCTCTCGTAGCATTAGAAAGGACCGGGGCAGGACCCCGGTCCGACTTTGCCACTAGGGCAGAAACACCCACGCTTATGCCTCAGCTACATCGCTACCTCAGGTATCGGCCTCGCAGGGTGGGAGGAACATCCCCCATCAGGTTGCCCTGCTGCTCTAAATGAGGAACCCATCGAGGGAAAGCCGGTCCCGAATGTTCTCGTATTTGGCTCCCTGGGGGACCCGTACCGGATCGAGACCTTCCTAGGCGCAGCCCGTAGTGGCAGCGAGTAGGACGAGTGCCCTCTGGGTATCCTCCTGCGCGTCCGAAACAGCATCAGCGATCTCCGAAAGATTGTTGGATGCTTTCGTAAGTGAGCTTCTGATCTGGCTGAATCGCCGGACTGATGTTGTGGCCTGCTGCATCAGTTCCGCGAGGCGGACGGTATCGAGCTTCACGTCTCCGAATTGCAAGGCTCTGGCCTCTAAGAGCGCGTTTATCCGGGCAAGCTTGTAGGCGACCTCCAGAGGCAGCATCTCCATCGAGTCTGGATCCACGGAACATGCGATCCCTCGGCCTGGGTAGTGACGGAGCGCTCCGACCTGAGCCGGCGCTTTACGCGCGTCGAACACGATGATCGCTTCCAGCGCCATCCGATTCTGTCTGCCCTGATCGAGTTCGTTGAGCAACTGGGGAACAGTCAGGGAAGCCGACTTTGCTTCAACTACGATCCGCACCTCCGCGTCGCCCACATCTTGTGGATTGACGGTCACGACGAAATCACCCTTCTTGGAGGCGAGATCGAGTCCCGTTTCCTCCCCTGTGCCCTCCACCGTGTCGCCGAAGACCCGCGC
>JALZJQ010000169.1 GCA_030859685.1 Actinomycetota bacterium
CTCGCCTATTCGGTGTTCTCGTACCGCTCTCTGTTCGCAGACACGGGGACCTTCGCCGTCTACGCGGGCACCACCCCACAGAACGCCGAGACGGTGATGGATATCGTGCGTACCGAGATCGATTCGGTCCTGACCGACGGCATCACCGAGGTCGAGCTGGCGAAGGCGAAGGGTCACGTGAAGGGATCGCTCGTGTTGTCGTCGGAGGACCCGGGCAGCCGGATGAACCGGCTGGGTCGCCAGCAGCTCACCACCGGCGAGATCCAGTCGATCGACGAGCTGATCGAGTGTTTCGATGCACTCACGATGGATGACATCGGGCGGGTCGCCGCCGATGTCCTGGGCCGCGGCGGGTTCAAGACGACCATCGTCGGTCCCTTCGAAGAGGACGCCTTCGACTCCTACGCTGCCTGATGACCTCCTCGATCCGCGTGGGAGTGATCGGCGCCGAGGGTCGGATGGGGGCGGCCACATGCCGGGCCGTCGACGCGGACGACGAGCTCAAGCTCGTGGCGAAGGTCTGCCGGTCCGACTCCCTCGAGGCGTTGGTCGAGAACGGCGCCGAGGTGGCCGTCGATTTCACGACGCCCGACGCCGTGCGGGCCAACGTCGAGTTCGTCTTGGACAAGGGCATCCACGCGGTCGTCGGGGCTACCGGTCTGTCGTCCCAGGATCTCGAAGAGCTAGGTCAGCGCGCTCAGGGGGGGCCGGCGAAACTGTTCGTTGCCCCGAACTTCGCGCTGGGCGCGGTCCTGATGATGCGTTTCGCCTCCGAAGCGGCCCCCTTCTTCGACACCGCGGAGATCGTCGAACGACATCACGAGAAGAAGCTGGATGCACCATCCGGCACCTCGCTTCGAACGGCCGAGCTCATGAACGAGGCGCGCGCCGAGCCGTGGCGCGTGACTCAAACGGAGAAGGAGACCTTGCCGGGAAGTCGCGGCGGCGACGTCTCCGGCATCCGCGTGCATTCGATCCGGAGCGCGGGCTCTATCGCTCATCAAGAGGTCGTGCTGGGTTCGCCGGGCGAGACTCTGACCATCCGTCATGACTCCCTGGACCGATCCTCGTTCATGCCGGGCGTGGTGCTGGCGATCAAGAAGGTGGCGATGCTCGATGGTCCCACCGTCGGTCTCGAGCATCTACTCGACCTCTAGTGTGGCGCGTCGCGATCCTGGTGGGGGTGGCCGCGCTGGTCGCCGCGTGCACCGGGCCGGATCCCAACCTCACCGAGAGCGGTCAAGGCCGCCCAACCGTGACCGTGGAGTTCCCTGCCGTCGTTGCAGCGGGTTCGGTGCAAGACCTGAAGGTCACGGTCGACAACCCGGGCCCCGGGGACGTTTCGGTCCTGAACGTAAGTTTCACCCTCGTTGGAGTGGCGGGGGAGCGCGAGCTTCCCGACCCGCTGGTGCAACCGGGAACGAAGGGTGCGAGCGCGTCTGTGGTCGGCGTCGATCCGGAGCCCGGATCGGTATCCGACGACGGCACGATCTACCTGTTCGGTGCCCCCGATCCCGGGATGTCACCCACCCCGTTCCTGGCCGAGGGAGACTCGACCACCTTGACCTTCAGGGTCGAGATCCCCGACCGTCTGGGGCTTCTGGCGAACTCCGTCACCGCCTACGACGGACGGGATCCCACTCGTGCCCGGGGCGTCCTGGTGAAGACCGAGGTCGAAGCGAGTGCCCAATGAGTCGTTGCGTTGCGTCACAGGCGGTAGCGTGACCCGGAGCGAATGGTTCGAGCGATCCGGGTGAGTGCCCGGATGGGAGGTATAGGGATGGCGACATACGGACAGGTAATCACGGCGATGCTGTCGCCGTTCACGGCCGATGGCTCGGTCGACGTCAAGGCCGCGCGTTCGCTGGCGGCACACCTCGTCGACCACGGCTCGGACGGTTTGGTCGTATGTGGCACCACAGGCGAGTCTCCGACGCTGACTCACGACGAGAAGATCGCACTCTTCGAGAACGTCGTCGAGGAGGTCGGCGACCGGGCGAAGGTCATCGCCGGGACCGGGTCGTACGACACCGCAGAGACGATCGAGCTGACCAAGGAAGCGGTTGGCATCGGTGTGGACGCCTGCCTCGTCGTGACCCCCTACTACTCGAAGCCTCCACAGAACGGCCTCCTCGCTCACTTCCGCGCAGTAGCCGACGCCTCCGAGCTGCCCCTGATCATCTACGACATCCCCGTCCGCACCGCGCGTCGGGTTGAGCGGCCCACGATGGTGGCCCTGGCCCAGCACGAGCGGATCGCCGGCGTCAAAGACGCAGTGGGCGACGCGACGGAAACCGCGTCGTTGCGCGCCGACCTCGACGCGGCCGGTGTGACCGACTTCGAGATCTATTCGGGCGACGACGTCTTGCTGCTCCCACACATCGCGGCGGGTGCGGTCGGGATCATCAGCGTGTGCTCCCACATCATCGGTCCGCAGATCAAGAACATCTTCACCGCCTGGGATCAGGGCAACGTCGACGACGCGAGGCGGAGCTACATCGAGTGGCTGCCGTTGATGACCACGATGATGACTCTCACCGCCAGCCCTATCCCGATCAAGGCCGCCTCGGCCATGCTGGGACTCGAGGTGGGCCAGCCCCGACTTCCGCTGGTTCCCGCGACCGAGGACGAGAGCAACAGCTTCCGATCGGCTCTGGAGAAGCACGGCCTTCTGTGAGCGCGGCTCGTTCGAACGGTTCCGTCCGGGTGGTCTTCTTGGGGGGTCTCGGTGAGGTCGGCCGCAACATGATGGCGATCGACGCGGCCGGCCGGATACTGGTGATCGACTGCGGTCTCTCGTTCCCGAACGAGGAGATGCTCGGCGTCGACCTCGTCCTGCCGGACTTCACGTGGGTCGTCGAACGGGCGGATCGGGTCGAGGCGGTCCTCCTTACGCATGGACATGAGGACCATGTGGGCGCGCTGTCCTGGTTCCTCCAGCAGGTGGATGCCCCGATCTATGGGACGCCGCTGACGCTCGGGATCGCTGGGCGGCGGTTGAGCGAGTTCGATGTGAAGGCCGACATGCGGGCGGTGACCGCGCCCGGATCCCTCGAGCTGGGACCTTTCAAGTGCCGGTTCTTCACCGTGTCGCACTCGATCCCAGATGCCATGGCGGTCGTTCTGGACACCCCGGAAGGCCGCATCTTCTACACGGGAGACTTCAAGCTGGACCCGTCACCGATCGACGGGAGACACACGGATCTCGAGGGGTTGGCGGCCATCGGGCGCGAGGGCGTCGATCTCATGTTGTCGGATTCGACCAACGCCGAGACGCCCGGTCGAACGCCGTCCGAGTCGATCGTTGGGGACGCGTTGCGTGATGTGTTCGCCGGAAGCTCCGGCCGGATCATCGTTGCGTGCTTCGCATCCAACCTGCATCGCATCCAACAGGTCTGCGAGCTCTCGGAGGCGAACGATCGCAAGGTCGCCTTCGTCGGCCGCTCGATGCTCGCCAACGCCGACGTGGGACAAGAGCTTGGCCATCTGCGCGTCGATCCCAAGACGATCGTCGAGCTCGACAAGATAGAGCAGTATCGCCCGGAAGAGATCACGATCATCTGCACGGGATCGCAAGGTGAACCTCTGTCGGCCTTGTCGCTGATCGCCTCGGGCGAACACAAACAAATCCGCTTGCGCTCGAACGACACCGTCATCCTGTCCGCAAGTCCCATCCCGGGTAATGAATCCGCCGTTCATCGTGTTCTCAACGAGGTCTATCGAGTCGGCGCCGACGTCTATCACTCCGGCATCGCGCGCGTTCACGTGTCCGGCCATGCGGCCTCCGAAGAGCTCCAGGAGATGGCTGCGCTCATCCGGCCGCGGCATCTCGTTCCCGTGCACGGCGAGTACAGGCAGCTCGCCACTCACAGGAAGCTCGCCGAGGCCGTCGGCTTCGCGAGCGACCAGATCACCATCGTCGAGGACGGCGACACGCTCGAGCTCAGGAACGGCGTAACGATCAGCGGCGAGCGCGTGCAGGCCGGGATGGTGCTCGTGGACGGCCTCGGCGTCGGCGATGTGGGCCCGGTCGTGTTGCGCGACCGCAAGCATCTGGCCGAGGACGGGATCCTCATCTGCGTCGTGACGATCGACGCCCAGTCGGGCGAGTTGCTCGCCGGCCCCGACCTCATCAGCCGCGGCTTCGTCCACATCGATGAGTCCCGGGAGTTGCTCGAGGATGCGACCGACCGGGTCCAGGAGGCCCTCGAGGCGCTCGAGGCCGAGCACGTCACCGACTGGGGCGCGATCAAGAAGGTCTGCCGTCGCTCCCTGGGCGAATTCGTGTGGCACGAGACCCGCCGCCGCCCGGTCATCCTCCCGGTGATCCAAGAGGTCTAGAAGGCCTGTTGATGGAAACCCTGCATGACATTCGCCGCATTGTCCGACGACGCCATCCGGGAGCCCGCTCGCGAACTGGATTACTGACTGTGCTGCATGCCGCGGACCATGCGGATCTCCCGCACCCCGCCCTCGACCTGAGCCGTCCCGTCGGCAACGAAGCCCTGCTTGCGGTAGAACGCCTGTGCTCGAGGGTTCGGGTCGGCCACCCAGAGCGTCACGGACTCCTCCGGATCGACGACCGCCTCCAGCAGCGCCGCCCCAGCACCCGTGCCGTGGTCGGCCGCATGCACGTAGAGCACATACAGCTGCCTCGCCCACGCCGCCCCGGAATCCAAGGGTGGGCCTGACATGGCGATCCCGACCAGCTCGCCGTCCCGCTCGGCGACAGCCACGCGGTTCTCGCGATAGCGCTCGTCGGTCACCGCGGCAGTCCAAAACCGCTCCCGCGCAGCCGGGAAGCCTGGGTCGTCGAGCACCGCGTCCGAAATGAGTCCCCGATACGTCTCCTGCCAGCTCCGCACATTCAAGCGCGCCATCTGCGCGACGTCCTCTACCCGAGCATGGCGAACAGTCAGCGAGGAACTCACCGCCGAATCGTAGGCCGCCAACCGCCGCCGCCGCACGGGTATAGATCTCGAGCAGAACCACGCAGGTCCGCCAGAGTCTTAGCTCGACCAGCCAGTGGCCCTTTTTAGGCGGACACTCATAGCAACGCGCCGATCAGTTGATACGGGCTCATAGGGAAGGGCGGCCGGTCACTTCATGAGGGCCTCTTCGAGCGTGGTCTCGGGTTTCGAGCGTCTAGAACGCAAGGTTCCTGCACTGGTGGTTG
>JALZJQ010000177.1 GCA_030859685.1 Actinomycetota bacterium
CGAGACCAGCCAAGGCGCAAGCCGGGCGGAGGTGTCGTCAATCAGCCGAAGCCGTGTAAACGATCAGGCGGAACCGCGTAAACAATCAGGCGAACCCAAGGTGTCCACCATCAGGCGGAGTCGGACATGCTGTTTCGCGTTCGTGCTGCTGCATTTCTGCTGCATTTTCGATTTTTTCAGACCTGGTCGAACAAACGTTCTTTCGACTAAACGGCATCTGACTTGGTCGTTTGCTTCGCGCGCCCGGAGGGATTCGAACCCCCGACCCTCGGATTAGAAGTCCGACGCTCTTTCCACTGAGCTACGGGCGCTTCCTTGTATCTTCGCAGCTAAGACCGTGGGGCGGGGGCGCTCCGCTCGGAGATCCCCGCTGTGAAACGGTCACTATGCCCCCCCGGGGTGGGACGGAGGCCTGGTGCCGACGGATAGGGCGTTAGCTCAACTCGAGGCGGAGCAGCATCTCGTCGTCGAACACGATCTCCCCCGTCTGTTCGAAACCGTATCGCTCGTAGAACGGGATGGGGCTGCCTTCGCCTTGGCCGGCGCTTGTCCACACCACATCCACCCCGGGTCGCCCCCGGAAGTACTCGACGATGAGGTCAAGCGTTGCGGTGCCGAAGCCTCGTCGCTGGTGGCGCTCGTCGATCAGTAACTTCCACAGGAAATGCGGGATGTACTCAGAGTTGCCGACCTCATCGCTGATCATCACGAATCCCACTGGTGCCTCGTCGGCATAGACCGCCCAGTACAAGGCACGGCCGTCCGGCTCCTCGGTTGCCTCAACCAGGGATTGGGTCACGCTGGAGACGAATCGCTCCTGAGTCGCCGACGTGCGCAGGGCCTCGACCGCCTCTCGGTTAGCGTCGTCGATCGGTCGGAGCGTCACCATTCCAAGACATTACCGCCGCCGATCGCGTTTCCCGGTGTCGGACGCGCCGCCAGCACCAACGCCCGCTGCCGATCTATACGCGGATACCGACGTAACGGAAGCCAAGGGGAGCGATCTCGTCCGAGCGGATCAGGGCCCGCTCTTGGTGGATGAGGTCTGGCCGCTCCAAGTAGTACTCGGCCAGGAAGGGAACACGCTCGGCGATCTTTGGCTGGAAGAGGCTTTCGAGTGCCTCCCGTATCGAAGCGGTGTCATGAAGTCCTTCGTGTCCTTGGAACCACGCGTCGGGAAAATTCTCGGGTAGCAAGGACTCATCCTGGGCACTCGGCTCTTGAACGTGGGACAGATACCAACTGGCGGTCCTGTCGTCCATGTGCTCCCATGCGAACTCGTTGAGGATCAGCAAACCGCTCTCATGGAGCAAGGTGTGGATCTTCTCTAGGCCCGCATCGAGGTCATGAACGTGGTGCAGGGATCTGCTCGCCACGACGACATCGAACGGTTCCGGGTCATCGAAGTCCTCCAGCGAGGTTCTCCGGAAGATCGTGCCGTCCGGTGCTTCGGGATCGATCGCCGTGATGGAGTAACCGCGTCGGGCGATGGCATCGGCGAGCTCGCCGGCACCGCACCCGACCTCGAGAACCCGGCATGGCGCCTCCGGCAAGTGCGAGGCAACGAATTCCTCGACGTTCACAGGCTCGCGGCCCAGCCTACTGAAAGTCCGTCCCGCTCCTGGTCAAGCTTCTGTAGCGAACGCATCGATCCAGGCCCCCGTGTATTCGATCGTCGTAAGGAAGTCATCGATCGCAACGTTCTCGTTCGGAGCGTGGATGTTGGAGTCGGGTCTGCACACCCCACCGGGGGACACCGTCGGGATGCCGAGGATCCCTGCGATGGGGTACATGGGCCCCGTTGCGATCATGAGCGGTGCGGGGGCCGGATCCTTCCCGAACACTTCCTTAGCGCCCCGAAGAGTAGCGCGCCCGACCAGTGAATCGACCGGTGACCTAACGGGACTTTGCATCGAGAACGATGTGATGTCGATGTTTTCGAAACCGTTCGTGTCGAGATGCGCGCGCAGCTTCTTGACGATGTCGCGCGGATCCTGGTCGGGCACCAAGCGCATGTCGAGCTTGGCCATCGCTTCTTTCGGCAGCACCGTCTTGGACGTCCCTCGTTCGGTGAACCCAGCTTCCATGCCTGCGATGTTGCACGTTGGCTCGAAGAAGTAGCGGCGCAGCAGTTTGATCCCGGTCGCCCCATCGATGAATCGATTGATACCGAGTCGTCGTCGCTCGCTCTCCTCATCGTATGGAAGGGTCTCGAGCATCTCCCAGTCTTCCTTGGTCGGCTCTCGAACGTCGTCGTAGAAGCCATCGATGAGTACTCGTCCGTCCTCGTCGCGCAGGGAGGCAAGTGCCTCGACGAGATGCCACACCGGGCTGGGCGCGATGACTGCGATCGACGAGTGCTGGTCGTCGTTCAAGCCCCGGTGGTTCAGCTCGACGTAGGCGAGTCCTTTGGCGCCGAACACGAACTCCGGCCGGCCGGAGTGGTCCACACCGGCCCCCTCCCATACGCAGCCGTCTGCTGCGAGCTTGTCCCCATAGCGGGCGACGAACGCTTCGAAGTTCCGCGATCCGGTCTCCTCTTCGCCTTCCACCAGCATCTTGATGTTGACGGGGAGCTCGCCTATGACCTCCTGATAGGTCTCGAGTCCCGCAAGTCGCGCCACCAGGTCGCCTTTGTTGTCTGCGGCTCCGCGCGCGTAGAAGAACCCATCGCGGATCTCGGGAGCGAACGGGTCGGACTTCCACAATCCGAGGGGGTCTGGTGGCTGAACGTCGTAGTGGTCGTACACGAGCACGGTGCGATCCCCGCTGCCCATCCGGCCGAGAAGGACGTCGGGGGCTCCCTCGAGTGTGAGCCGTTCCACGTCGGCGCCCAACGCCTGAAGCTTCACCTCGACCCAGCGCGCCATCTCCGCGAGACCGTCCGGCTGCAACGCGAGAGACGGGATGGCGCACGCTTCCGAGTACCAGCCCAGGTAGCGGTCACGATGCTGGGCTACGAAGTCACTGACAGACGACAAGGAGCTCCCTGTAGTAGTGGGGGTAAGGCCGAGCGGGTGAAGGGAATCGAACCCTCATGACCAGCTTGGAAGGCTGGAGCTCTACCATTGAGCTACACCCGCGATACCGAGTTGACTTTACCGGGCCGGGCAGACTTTCAGGACCAGGATCGCGATATCGTCGAGCGGCTCGTCGGACCAGAAGTCCACGACCGAACGTTCCACGAGATCGGCGATCTCCTCGGCGGCCATCCCGATGCACGATCCGAACACTGCTTGGAGCCTCTTCTCCCCGAACAGCTCTCCTTCGCGCCGGCCATCGGTGACTCCATCGGTGTACAGCATGATCGCATCGCCGGGATTCAGCACCACCTCGGCTTCTTGCAGCTCGGGATCGGGAACTACGCCCAACAACATTCCCGGGACGCCAACCTCTTCGACTTTGCCATCCGATCGCAGGACCAAGGGGAGAGGGTGGCCCCCACTGACGATCCGTACGCGCGCTTCTTCGGAGCTCTCCTTTATAAGGGCGTAGGTGACGGTGCAGAACTGAGCGCTCTCCTCTGTCTCTTCGTGGCGTCGCAACGCGGCATTCAGGGTGCTGAGAACTGCTTCGGGGCTCAGGCCATGCATCGCTGCAGCCCGGATCGTGTGGCGCGCGAGCCCGGTCAATGCAGCGGCCCTAGCGCCCTTGCCTCGCACGTCGCCCATCACTGCAGCCCATTCGCCTGCTTCCGTGTCGAAGAGGTCATAGAAGTCGCCGCCGACCTCGTTGCCTTTCCCGGCGGCTCGATACCGCGCGGCGATATCGATGCCGGGGATGTCAGGTAGTTTCGGCGGGAGCAGGCTCTGCTGAAGGGTCCGGGCGAGATAAGCGAAGCGCGCGTTGCTTTCCTGCAGCCGCATCTCGACCACCTTGCGACCCGAGATGTCGACGGTAAGCCCTCGCAAGGCGCGCGGCTTCCCATTCACATCCTTCGTGACGTGTAAGAAATCCCGCAGCCACAACTCACGCCCATCCGCCGCGATCGCCCGATACTCGATCTCCTGATCCTGGCCCGTCTCGAGCGCATCTTTGTATAGCTGCATGACTCGTGCGCGGTCGTCGGCATGCACACGCTCGGACCAGAAATCTGGATCGGACGTCCAGCGGCTGAGCGGGTAGCCCAACATCGCGCGCGCGCGTTGACTAACGAACGTGAATCGCAGCGTGTCGGCGTCGCCTTCCCACACGATCGCATCGACGGTTTGGATCAGACTGCGATGCCGCTCTGCCGCTTGTTGTGCTTCCTGGAAAAGCCTGGCGTTGTCCACCGCCATAGCAGCGCGGAGCGCCATGTCCTCCGCAAGGACGAGGTCCTCCGGATCGTACTCCTTCCCGGGTTTGGACGAGACGTAGGTGATCGCGCCGAAGGTGCGTCCCCGTGCCGTCAGGGGAATCACCATCGCCGAGCGAAGCTCCAAACTCCGTAGGAGTTCGAGGTGCTCTTCGTCTTGTGCACTCGAGCGGAGCATGTCGTCGTCGATGCGGTGGTAGATCTCGGGTTCGCCGGTTGCGATGACGCGGGCAGATCCCTCGCCTTCTCTGGGCGGGTAGCGTCGGCGCAGCTCACGCGCCATTGCGACGCGTTCTGGATCGGCGTGTGCCACTGTCAGCTGCTGCGGAAGGCCGGGCTCTTCATCGATGAGATCGATGACGCACCAATCAGCCATCCGTGGAACGGCGAGTTGCGCCACGTGGGACAACGTCTTCCTGTAATCGAGCGACGACCCCAGTACCCGACTGGTCTCCGCGAGGAATTCGAGATTCTCGCGCGAGCTTTCGGCCTGCGAGCGAGCCTTCCTCTCGCCTTCGAGGAGGTCAAGTCGCTGTTGATCGGCGCGCTTCCGGTCCGAGATGTCGTGGAAGATGTTGACCGCGTACTTCACGCTGCCGTCATCATTGAAAACGGGTTTTGCCTTCACGATCGACCAACGCATCTCGCCGGTTTCGACGATGCGGAATCCGACGACGGTTCCGGGCTCGTCCACGCCCGCTAGGGCCCGACGCCCAGGAAGGCGCTCGATCGGGAACGGTTCGCCCGACTCCTGGAACAGTTCGAAATGGCGCATGACTTCAGAGCTCGGTGTCGACATCAAGGCCCCCACCGAGGGGAAGCCCATCGCCTGCGCGGCGGCTTCATTCGCCCACGCGAGAGCGCCGGTCGGCTCCTGCACCGTGATCCCGTCGGCCACGGCTTGAAGGATCTCGAACTCGTCGGCCTTGTCTACCAAAGCATTCCTGCCCTCGGAGTCGGAACGTGAGTGCTCGCGCGCGACCGCCGCGTACGCGGCTTCTCCCCCTCGTTGCGCCGGCATCTCTTCGCGGACGATAGCACCAGAGATGCCCCCTAACAAAGCAGGCAAATCGCAAGCTCTGGACAAATCCCCCCGACGCACTGTGCTCGTCGAGGAGGCGGTGGTAGCGTGCGTCGAAACTCGATGGGGTGTCGCGAGGGCAGCCACCGCGCGACGAGGCAAGCAAAGATTTGGGTCGGGGCGGGCGGATTCGAACCGCCGGCCTCCTGCTCCCAAAGCAGGCGCGCTAACCAAGCTGCGCCACGCCCCGTGGGGAGAGCATCGCATGAACCGCCGGAGGGTGGGGTCGGGATGCGGCGGTAAGCTGATCGAGGAAGGATCGAAGAGAGAAGAGCGGAGTATCCGGGTTGGGAGCCAGGGGCCGTCATCCCCACTTCGTCCGCCTAGCGCGGTTTCTGGCTCCCAACCCGGATCATCCGCGAGTCCTTGAATCGCTCGAATCCCTGCTACCCAGGTTCGACGAACTCGCTCGAATCCCTGCTACCCAGGTTCGACGCCGGCAGCACATCTCCTGCCCCGCCTTCGAACCAGCCGACTCACCGCACTCACCGCACGTCTAGGATGACCGGAATGGCCTCGACCGCTCTGCAAACCACCTCGGAACGCCTCGAGAAGGACCGCGTGAAGATGCGCGTCGAGGTGCCCGAAGACGCTCTGGCCCCCGCCCTCGAAGAGGTGTACCGGCGCTGGGCGAAGGAGATCAAGGTGCCCGGGTTCCGCAAGGGAAGGGTCCCGCGCCAGCTGATCGACGCGCGGGTTGGGGCCGACGCGGTGCGGGAGGAGGCCCTGAGGGACGCTCTGCCACGGTTCTACAGCCAGGCCCTCGATGCCGAGGAGCTCGAGGCGATCGCACCCCCCGAGATCCAGATCGTCGACTTCGATGCCGGTTCGCCGCTGATCTTCGAAGCGACCGTCGATACGCGACCCGAGATCGAGCTGCCACCCCTCGGGGCGATCGAGGTGGATCAGCCTCCGACGGAAGTGACCGAAACCGACATCGACGAGCAACTCGAGCGCCTGCGGGACCGTTTCGCGGAGCTCGAGACCGTCGGGCGTGAGGCGCGTCGGGGCGATTTCACTTTGATCGACCTGAATGGTTACCGGCACGATGAACCGGTGGAAGGCGCGAGCGCTCCCGACCTCCTGTACGAGGTGGGCTCGCACCAGGGTCCCCCTCGACTGGACGACGAGCTGGAGGGGTCCCGGCCCGGCGCGATCCTCAAGTTCAACGACACCGTGCCGGAGGGGCAGCTTGCGGGCGAGCAGATCTCCTTCACTGTCCTGGTCAAGGAGGTGAAGGCGAAAAAGCTTCCGCCCCTCGATGACGACTTCGCCAAGACCGTCGGGGAGTTCGAGGCACTGGACGATCTGAAGGTGGATCTGCGAACTCGCCTCTCGAGCGTCAAGAAGGAGCTCGCAGAAGAACAGCTACGCGGCGTGGTCCTCGAGAAGCTGATCGCGGCCTCCGACCTCGAGTCCCCTGCAAAGCTCGTGGAGGGAGAGTTCGAACATCGGCTGGAACACTTCGCCCAGGACCTCAAACGCGCCGGCATGACCATGGCCGATTACGCTCGTCAGGCGGACATGACCGAGCTCGAGATCCGGTCGGAGATAAGGGCTCAGTCGGCCCAGTCGGTCAAGGCCGAGCTCATCCTCGAAGAGATCGCCCGCAAGCAAGCTATAGAAGTGACTCAGGAGGACCTGGGCCGAGAAGTTGCGCTGGCCGCGGCGCAGACGCAGAAAGACCCGCAGGAACTCGCCAAGGAGCTCGTCTCCTCTGGGCGTCTGAACGCCGTCGCAGCGGATATCATGCGGCGTAAGGCACTCGATCATGTCGTGCAAAACGTCAACGTCGTCGGCCGGTCGGTCGATGAGGAAAGCAACGGATGAACAACCAAGATCCTTACTACCGCAACCACCTCGTTCCCATGGTCGTCGAGCAGACGAGCCGTGGCGAAAGAGCGTTCGACATCTACTCGCGCCTCCTCAAGGAGCGGATAGTCATCCTTGGGACTCCGGTGGACGATCAGGTTGCGAACCTCATCGTTGCGCAGTTGTTGCACCTCGAGTCCGAAGACCCCGACAAGGACATCAGCATCTACATCAACTCTCCGGGGGGCATGGTGTACGCGGGCATGGCTATCTACGACACCATGCAGTACATCAAACCGGACGTTTCGACCATCTGCGTGGGCATGGCGATGTCCATGGGCGCGATCCTGCTGTGCGGCGGAGCCGCCAACAAGCGTTACGCGCTTCCGAACGCGAAGGTCATGATCCACCAGGGCTCCGCGGGATTCCAGGGCACGCCCGCCGACATCGAGATCCACGCCAAAGAGGTCCTATCGCTGCGGCTGAGGATGGCCGAGATCATCGCTCATCACACGAAGCAGACGGTCGAGCAGGTCGAGAAGGACATCGACCGCGACCGCTTCATGACCGCCGAGGACTCAAAGGCCTACGGTATTATCGACGAGATCATCAGCAGCAGAGCAGCAGCGGAAGACGGCGCAGCGGTCTTGCCGGGGGAGCCTTCTCGCCTCATGGAGGCGGAAGCGGAACCTTCTCCAGCGGAGAAGCCTGAGGCTTAGGGGGATATCGGGTGCCGAAATTCGGCGACGGGGGAGATCTCCTCAAATGTTCCTTCTGCGGAAAGTCGCAGAAGCAGGTCAAGAAGCTCATCGCGGGTCCGGGCGTGTACATCTGCGACGAGTGCATCGACCTCTGCAACGAGATCATCGAAGAGGAGCTTGCCGAAACCCCTGAGCTGAAACTCGAGGACCTCCCGAAGCCGAAGGAGATCTACGAGTTCCTCAACGACTACATCGTCGGACAGGACCCAGCGAAGAAGGTCCTTTCGGTCGCGGTGTACAACCACTACAAGCGGATCCAGGTCGGCGCTCACCAGGACGGCGACGTAGAGCTGGCGAAGTCGAACATCCTTCTGCTGGGACCCACGGGGTGCGGCAAGACACTGTTGGCCCAGACCCTGGCTCGCATGCTCAACGTTCCCTTTGCGATCGCGGATGCGACCGCGCTGACCGAAGCCGGCTATGTGGGCGAGGACGTCGAGAACATCCTTCTGAAGTTGATCCAGGCGGCCGACTACGACGTCAAGCGTGCGGAGACCGGCATCATCTATATCGACGAAGTCGACAAGATCGCGCGCAAGTCCGAGAACCCTTCCATCACGCGCGATGTCTCCGGCGAAGGCGTGCAGCAAGCGCTCTTGAAGATCCTCGAGGGAACCACCGCCAGCGTTCCTCCACAAGGCGGTCGCAAGCACCCTCATCAGGAATTCATCCAGATCGACACCACTAACGTGTTGTTCATCTGCGGTGGGGCGTTCGCCGGCCTCGAGAAGCTCATCGAAGGGCGCATCGGGCGCAAGGGTGTCGGCTTCGGCGCCGATGTCCGGAAACTAGCCGAGAAGGATCTCGGCACCATCCTGGGGCATGTCCTGCCCGAGGATCTGCTCAAGTACGGGTTGATCCCCGAGTTCGTCGGCCGGCTCCCGGTCATCACGCACGTACACAACCTCGACCAGCAGTCGCTCGTGAAGATCCTCACGGAGCCCAAGAACGCACTGATCCGTCAGTACAAGAAGTTCTTCGACTTCGATGGCGTCGAGCTCGAGTTCACTGACGACGCTCTGGAGGCGGTGGCAGAGCAATCGATGCTGCGAGGCACGGGCGCGCGCGGTTTGCGGGCGATCCTCGAAGAGGTGCTGTTGAACGTGATGTACGACCTTCCGGGACGCGAAGACGTAGGCAAGTGCGTGATCAACCGCGAGGTGGTACTCGAGAAGGTGAATCCGACGCTGGTGCCGCGCAAGACGCGCGCGGAGCGTCCACCGCGCGAGCGTTCCGCATAAGCGACTCTTCCTAGATGCCCTCCCGCTTCGCTCGCCCCACCTGGGTTGTCGTCGCGGCCATGTTGATAGTCGTCGCTCTCATCGCAGCGGTCTTGGGAGCAAGCGTCTCGAGCATCACCAACGATGATGACGGCGATCCGACCGCCCAGGACACTCCGACCAGCTCCGCAACCCCGGGGGCGTCGCCAACCCCCTTCGGGAAGGACTTCGTCACGGAAACATCCACGTCCGCGGCCACAACCGACGCGGAGGCACTCGCGGCCGAGGCGATAGCCAACCTTCGAGGCGCCGAGCGATTCCGATTCGAGCTGGCCCTCGGTGGAGCGGGTGAACAGAGCATCATCTCGGGCCAGATGAAGGGGCAGGTGGACCTCTCCACGAGCGCCGCCGACCCCCCGAAGCTGAGTGGGACCCTGATCATCAACACGGGCGGGAGCCAGGTCGAGATCCAGCAGATCCGGATCGGCGACGCCGTCTATCTCAAGAGCGGGGAAGACAAGAAGTTCGAACGACAGAAGGTCAACAGAGAGAATCAGGCCGAGTCCGGTATCGCCGGCCTCGACACCGTCGACCCTGTGATGTCGGTTCTCAATCAGATCCCGAGGATTCCGGCCTCCGCTTATCAGGCTCCCGTCAGCGCGGGGTCGAGTTTCGTGATCACGATCGACAACCCTCGGACGGAGGGAGAGCCGGCATCCACGATCCGGATGCTGATCGATGCGGAGAAACGGCTCATCCGAACCGTAACGATGGAGCGGAAAGGCTCGCAGACAGGGATCGTCTTGGGCGACTATGGGGACCCTTCGATCCGCATCGAACCGCCTTCGCTGTAAGGGGACTAGTCCCAGCAGTCTTGCGAACCTAGTCCACGCGGGCCATGAATCTTTAGTCCCTGAACCCGACGAAATAGTCACCAAACCTACTGGTAGGAGCTTGCTTCCTTCCTTAACGTCCCCTGTGGCTGGAAATCAGACCAAGGGAAGGGGAACCTTTGTGACGCCACGTCTTCGTGGTGCTACGCGCGCTCTTATCTCGAGCGTGTCCTTTTCTCCCCTCCCCTCTGCTTCAGCCGCCGTCATCCCCCTTCCCGACGGCGGAACAGAGCGGATCTCCACGCCATCAGGACATCAGGAACCGGGCGGATAGGTGGGCACCAGAAAGGGGCATCATGTTTAAGGCTGGACGTAGGCTGTTTTTCGTTGTCGCGATGGCAGCCGTGCTGGGCGGTTCGGCAGCCTTCGCAGCGATCGGCGCGATCAGTCCCACGAGGGCCGAGGCCGACGTGGCCGCCGACATCGAAAAGATCTGTGACGGTCTCGAGACCTTCTCCGACACCCTCGAGGCCTTAGATGGTTTCGAGGAACTCGGACAGGCCATTCCGCTGTCGAAGATCACTCCCGGAGGCGCCGACGGGCTCAAACTCGTCGACACCATCGGGAACCTGCTGAAGGAGAGGGTGGACGGCGCGGATTGCCCCACCACGCTGCAAGCCCTCGAGGACAAGCTCAAGGCCGCTCCCGGCACCGGCGGCACGCCCACACTGCCCGCCGGGATCAACGTCACCTATGGTGACGTCAGCGTCCAGGAGAACGCGACCAACTCCAACATCATCGACGTCGAGTTCCCGGTCGACGTATCGCGCCAGGTCTCTCTGCCCATCTCCTACACCAGCGAGAGCAACAAGATCGATCTTGGCGGCGGTGGCTTCAACGCCGAGCTCTCGCTTTCGGCGGACTTCCACTTCACCTTCGACCGGACCCTCACGGGGGCCGCTCAGGAGCGCGCGTTCGGCGTCGAGCCCACGACGATCGATCTGGACATCAGCGCCGATGCGGGTCAGGCCGAGTTCACGACCTTCACGGCCAACCTCGGGTTCACGGATGTAACCGTCAGCGGCCAGGCCATCTTCGACCTGCCGATCGACATCATCCTGAAAGACCCCGACACGCCCACCGACAACAAGATCGACAAGGCCGACTGGACCTCCGCTGAGACCTCGATCGGCGACCTCGTCGAGGTCAGGATCGACCCCGGAACGACCGCGCCCACTTGTACGGGAGCCGACTGTGGTGAGTTCGATGTGAAGCTCGGCCTCGACACGGGTCTGATCCCCGGCGACCTCGGTGGCTCGCTGATGGACGGCAACCAGGACGCCATCCTTCGATTCCACAGCGCCGACCTTCGTAACTTCCAGCTCCCGATCCCCAGCTTCTCGCCGAGCAACCTGGGGAGCCTCGGTGACTTCCGCAACATCAAGCCGGAAGAGGCGATCAGCGCGATCACCCAGATGTTGCAGTCGATCCTCGCTTCGTCGGGGGCCGGCGACTACAAGATCCCATTCACGAACTTCCGCCTGAGTGAGGCGTTCTCGGTCATCGAGTCCCTCCAGGACTTCATCACCCATCAGGTGGTGTGTGGAACCCAGGACAATGGAGCCGACGCGCCCAGCGGAGACACCAAGGGTTTGTCGACGGGAGATGACGTCTTCTGCCAGGGCGTGTCACCGCAGGCCGCCAAGAGCGGCACGGTCACGTGGACCAGCGCAACCGCCAGCGAGGGCGCCAACACCAGCGGGACGGACGCCGACGACACTGTCGGAACCGACGCCGCCGACTCCGCCGAGTTCGAGATGACGCAGAACGGCGACTTCCAGGTCTCGCTTGCCTTCACCGACGTCGACACCGACAGCGGGGGCCCCGATCAGGAGAGGGCGCAGACGGCCAGCGTCACGCCCAAGACGATCCAAGCGTTGTTCAACCGCCTCACGCAGGCGCCTTTCAACTTCAACAACCTCGCCAGCAACATCCAGTACGACACGGCGACCTCCGCCCTGACCTTCCGTTTCGCCAAGACCTTCGATCCGGCGGCGAAGTCGAGCGGCAACCTGGACTTCGGTGACCAGCTCGCTTCGGCGACCCACATGATCGGACTCTCGCCCACCGGCGGAGCCAGCGCGAGCGCGGACGTAGACGACGTCGACCTCGACGCCACACTCGGGATCCTGTTGCGGCCGGACGTGACTGAGATCGAGCCGGGCGATAACTCCGATCCGGAGTTCGCCCCCGGTCTGATCGACCGCTTCTTCATGAAAGCCGGCACCTCCGCGCCGCTCATCAACGTGGGCGACGTGAGCGCGAACGTCACCGGCAACCTCAAGGGCAAGATCGGCTTCGTCGAGGTCACAGCCTCGGGCAGCGGCACCGGCGGCAAGATCGTCGATGTCGGTGACACCGACGACGACGCAGACACCCCCGTCCTGTCCGTGGCGCTCGAGGGCGGCACGATCCAGCAGGGCGCGGCCGGAGGCACGGACGACGTCGCGAACGCGATCCTGATCCGCAAGCTGCTGGCCGACCCGGTCGGCAGCATCGACGCTACCTGTGACCTCGCGGCGTCCGGTGGACTCAACGTGAGCGCCAGCGCGGGCGGCAACGAGCTGGCCAGCGGTGGCGTCGCGATCTCCTGGGACCCGGTCGTCGATGCGGACACGTGTCTGCCCGACACCGACAACCTCACGGTCACTCCGAACGCGAACTTCACCGATGGGCTCAAGAAGCTTGGCGAGATGTTCCCCGACAACCCCGAGCAGCTGCTCGACCTGATCCTCAACAACCTCGACAGCATCGTCGAGCAGATCGAGAGCCTGACGGGTACGGCATTCCTTGACCAGGAGCTGCCGATGATCGGGGTCACCCCACGCGAGCTCGTGAACAACTTCAAGGAGCTCAAGCGTTCCGTTGACGAGCTGCGAGGCGCCGCTACGGCACCGACGATCGTCTGCGGCACCGGCGAGGGGACCGGCTCCGGCGACGGACCCCCAACCGGTGGCGCGAGCCCCGTGCCGGGCGGCAGCACGATCTACTGCCAGGCAACGACCACGCGTCCGGTGTCGGCAGCGCAGTGGAGCATCGAGGGCGGCACCGCAGGTGCGAACGCGACCTCCACCGACACGATCGCAGCCGACCCGACGAAGAGCGCGGCCTTCACGATCGGCGGGACCGGGGACAAGGTCCTCGGGGACGATTTCCGCGTGGTGCTCGAGTACACGGACGAGGACGGCAACCACATGGCGGAGATGCCGAGCGCCTCGCCGCCTCAGTCGCTGCAGAAGCTGGAGGACGCCATCGAGCTGAAGCTCGGTCTTCCGGACAACGCACTCGGTCTGGACATCCGTAACGCACCGCAGCCCGATGGAACGCCCGGTCCCAACGACCTGGTCATCGAGCTGGGCTACGGGATCTGTACCGACGACAACGACAACGTTTCGACGAACGAGAACAACGTGATCGGTGCGTGTGCCAGCACGGACACCGCGGCGCCGAAGCAGCAGCTGCCGATCAAGCTGGACCTCGGCGACCTGACGGGCCTCAGCGGCCTGGGCGGTCTAGTCGGACTCGAGAGCAACTCCTCATTCCAGGTTGAGTACGCGGCGCGTGCTCAGCTGGACCTCGCGATCCCGCTTAGCTCGACCCCCGTGCCGAACATCCTCGACTCCAGCGGTTTGGAGCTCAAGGCGGGCGTGCACTCGCAGGACCTGAACCTCAGTGCGAACCTCGGTCCGCTCGACCTCAAGGTCGGGAGCACGGTCGAGATCGCTTCGGGAACGGCGAGCACCGACGGCGACGGCTCGTCGCTGACGGACAACGACGGCGATGACTTCACGGTCGCGCCGCACGACGTTCCGGTGGGCGCAACGCTGAAGAACACGTCCAACAACGAAACCTGCAAGATCGGCACGGTTGCTGCTCGCGTGTTGACGTGTGCAAGCGGCCAGTCCATCAGCTTCGCGACCGACGCGCCTTACAAGGTCCTCGGTGCCGGCGTGGCGAAGTTCGGGGCCGAGTTTTCGCTGAAGAACGAGGGCTCGAGCGCCACCGACGAAGAATCGTTCACGATCCCCAACTTCATCTCGGGGCTGGACGCGGACCTCGACGGGATCAATAGCAACGACTGCGGCCCGATCGGATCACCTGCGGTGTCGCTGACGGGCGACGTCTGTGCCCGCCTCTCGTTGAGCGCAGAAGACGAATACGTTGGAGACCTGGGTCTGCGGATCGAGCAGATCGAAGCAGGGCTCGACGACCCGACTACGCCGGCTCAGTTCTATGTGGCCACTTCGCCGGCCCTCGTCAGTCGTCTGCAGAACGCGATCCTGAACTGGTCGCTGCTGCTGGACGCGATCGAGGAGCTGCTCGTGAAGGTAGAGGAGAACCTCGACGGCACGGCCAAGGGGATCAAGATCCCGCTGGTCGGTGACGCTCTCGACGGAGGCGCCAAGGTCGCGAAGACGCTGAGGGAGGATGTCATCGCGCCGTTGCAGAACATCGCCGACACCCTCGAGACGTTCGACGAGGCCGGCGAGATCCAAAGCGGCATACAAGACTTCATCTGGGGCGTGGGCCCGATCCAGAACCTCCTGCAGGACGGACCCGACCCCGGCACAGACGTCACGAAGCGGGACATCGCCGTCACCGTGTTGTGTGGTGAGAACGTCTGCGGTAGTAGCACGAACGTCACCTCGATCAGCGATGCACGAGTGACGATGGCGATCGGCCAGGGCCTCGGCACGTCCGGTACCGGCGAGCCCACCTTCGGGTGTGGCCCGGACTGCACCGCAGGCCTCGACGTTCCGTTCGACCTCGGCATCCCCGGCCTTCCGTTCAAGATCACCGGAATGCTGCACCCGGATGCGAGCTGGAAGTTGCTCGTGGACTTCGGTCTCAACCGCACCGACGGCCCGTACCTCGTCGGTGAGGGTCAGGACGGAGTGACGGGTCAGCACGAGGCCGACCCCGAGCCGGACGACGGCGACCCAGACACCGAGGAAGGTCTGATCACCGATGCCCCGGTGCTGAAGGACACGAGCAAGAACTTCACGACCGGAGCCGACAAGGTCGACCCGGGCTCGTTCCTCATCAACACGAGCAACTCCAATGCCTTCTGCATCATCACGGACGTCAACGCGACCACGCTGTCGTGTGACGACTCCTCGACCGGCGGCACGACCGAGGGTCCGGCGGGAGGCTGGGACGACGAGAACAACTACCAGGTCGTCTCGCTGCACGAGCCCGACGGTAACGATGGCGCCGAGCTCAATGTCGGGGCGGGCGTCTCACTCGGGGCCTCGGCCGGTAACTGTGGCCCAGAGGCTTCGGGCTCGGGCGGTCCGCCGCCGGGATTGTCCGGTTACTCGGCATCCCGCTGCTTGAAGGCCGAGCTGGGCTTCCTCGAGGTCGCTCTGCGTGACGGTGACACGGCTTCCGACCCGGACAAGGAGCCGACCGAGCTGAAGCTCGGCGCGCAGATGGACATCACCGCCAACACGGACGACGGCAAGATCGGCTTCGCCGACCTCGGCGACGCCGGCATCGACTTCGGCGTGCGCGCCGAGGCGAACGTCGACGTGCGATTCCGCACGGGTATCAAGGGGGACCAGAGCGGTGGGTTCCCGAGCGTCATGGGTACCTTCCACCTCGAGTTCGGAGTCGGGGCCGGAAGTGGGGCTACCAACGACCCCTCGAACCCCGATGCCCTGTCGCAACTGAACTTCAAGAACATCCACCTGGACGCGGGGGCATTCATCACGCAATACCTCGAGCCCATCGCGACCGAGGTAAAGCGCCTCACCGGTCCGCTGCAGCCCGTCATCGACACCCTTCGGGCTCCGATACCGGTCGTGAGCGACCTCAGCAAGCTCGTCGGCGGACCGCCGATCACGATGATCGGCCTCATGGAGGCCGTCAGCGGACAGGACCTGTCGCTGGTGAAGAGCGTCATCGCCTTCCTCGACTTCGTGAACAACATGCCGAGCGACAGTGGATTGATCCCGCTGGGCCCGGCAGGCGCGGGCGGTTCGTTCGGCATCGACAAGACCAAGGCGATCGCCGGTCCGGTTACGCCGAACCAGCCGGATCTGCAAGGCAACGTCGCACAGAACCCGTTGATCACGGGAGCCCAGGCTGGAAGCAGTGTCCTCGGCGAGATTCAAGGGGCAAGTGAAGACCCGCCGGGAGATCGCCCCGGCACCTTCGGGGTACCCGGCCTGACGTTCCCGTTCATCGAGAACCCGGCGCAGATCTTCGGCGTACTCATGGGCAACGACGCGGTGTTGGTGCGTTACGACGCCGGAACGCTGCGGGCCACCGCGGGCTTCTCGATGAGCTTCGGCCCGATCACCATCGGACCTGTGCCGGTCACGATCACCATCGGCGGCTCGGTAGAGGTGCGCGGTCGCTTCGTGATCGGCTACGACACCAGTGGTCTGCGTAAGTTCCTGAGCGGAGCTTCACCTCTGGCTCTGTTCGACGGGATCTTCCTTGACGACCTCGATGCCGCGGGTAATGACGTGCCCGAGATCACCTTGATCGGAACGGTCTACGCGGGCGCGGCAGTCGACCTGGTCATCGTGTCGGTCGGCGTGGAAGGCGGCATCGAGTTGACCGTCGATCTCAACCTCGACGATCGACCTAATGCCGACGGCCGATTGCATATCGAGGAGATAATCAACAAGCTTTCGAATCCGATCTGTCTATTCGATGTGCGCGGCAAGCTCGAAGCGTTCTTGCGGGCCTTCATCGAGATCGATCTGTTCTTCTACACGAAGAAGTTCAGCATCGAGCTCTTCCGCATCACGCTGCTCGAGTTCGAGGGTTCCTGTTCACCGCCTAAGCCGAAGCTCTCTAAGGAGGCCGGCGGCAACCTCGTGCTCCTGATGGGTTCGTCGGCGCTTCGAACCGAACGGAACATCGCGACCGAAGTGATAAACGAGAACTTCATAGTTCGCCGGATCGAGGGCACCAGGAGAGTGGCGATATCCGCCTTCGGCGTATACGAGGAAAAAGCCGTCCCGTCAGGCGGGAAGATCGTCGCGGACGCCGGCGACGGCAACGACCAGGTCGCCTTCCAGGACGGCGCGGCCAACTCCAAGGCCGGGAACACTCCGGGTGAGACCGCCTCAGGAGATGTGATCGACTTCGACATTCCGGTGCAGGTCACCGGTGGAACCGGAAACGACGCGGTTGTCGTCAGCAACTCCTCCGGAGCGGTAGCCAACGTGTCCGGTGGAGCGAACAACGACAAGATCCAGACGGGCGACGCGGGTGACACCGTGAACGGTGACGCCAACGATGACGTGCTCGACACCGGTGCAGGTAACGACACCGTCACCGGTGGTACTGAGAGCGACGACATCAAGGGCGGACCGGGCGGAGACACCATCGACGCCGGGGCCGGGGATGACACCGTCACCGGCGGTCCGGGCCTGGCGCCCACCGGCACGCCTACCTCGCAGAGAGATGGCGACGACACCATCGTCGGAGGCACGGGCAACGACACGCTGGAGGGTGGTTACGCCTCGGACAAGATCTTCGGAGACGAGGATCTGCGGGTGTCCGGCGAGGATCACACCCACCTCAACACTTGTGAGAAGGACGGCGCATCTGGCGGCCTCGACTCGGTCGACGGTGGCGACGGCGACGACTTCCTCTTCGGTGGAGCCAACACGGACCGCGTGGTCGGAGGCCTCGGAGCCGACCGTCTGTGCGGTAACGCAGGCGATGACCAGGGCCAGAGCGGCTTCGGAGTCGTGGACGGTGGCGACGGCGACGACTACGTCGACGGTGGCTCCGGCAACGACCTGATGTTCGGTCGGGCCGGTCACGACCAGATGTTCGGCGACAGCGGAACCGGCAACGACACCATGTGGGGAGGAACGGGCCCCGACGACATGCAGGGTGGCCCGGGCAACGACCTCATGAACGGCGAGGCCGGCAACGACATCATGGTGGGTGACGAGGCCACGATCGGTTCGCACAACGCCGCTCACACCGATGTCACCCCGACGACCGTGTCGGGGCTGAGCACGGATGGGTTGGACTCCGTTGCGGCCAGGCCGAACTGCGCCACGGCCACCGGGACGACGACCAACAACGCCGACTGCGTCAACGGCGGCGACGGGGCCGACTTCCTGTACGGAGCCGGTGGGCCAGATGTGGTCAACGGTGACAGCGCGGTGGAGAGCGCAGGGTCGAACGACTACATGGAGGGCAACGACGGCCCGGACCTGATGCGCGGCTTTGCCGGCAACGACATCATGAAGGGCGGTAACCAGGCCGATGACATGTTCGGCGACAGTGGAACCGACACCATGGACGGAGATGCCGGCATCGACACGATGCGAGGCGGTATCGACTCCGACACCATGCGTGGCGGCACCGAGAACGACGTCATGAACGGTGACGCGGCCCGAGACTTCATGTTCGGCAACGCGAACAACGACACGATGCACGGGGATGCTGGCGACGACTACATGTTCGGGAACGAGAACGACGACAGCATCTACGGTGACCTCGGCCAGGACGAACTGGTTGGTGGCAGCAACACCGCGGCGCCGAGCGATGGAACCGACACGATCAACGGTGGCGACGGCACCAACAACCTGTCGAGCGACTTCGACGTCATCGCAGGTGACAACGCCACGATCGAGCGTCGGAACTCCGGTGGAAATCACACCGAGAACGCTGCCCAGTGGCTGACGGATAACTTCGGGGCCGGCGTCGATGGAGTCTTCCGTCGCACGGTGACGCTGCTCAGCGCCGAGACGGGCGTGGCAGACACCCTGAACGGTGAGGCCGGCTACGACCGGATGTTCGGTCAGGGCGGCGGCGACACCATGAACGGCAACGGCGGCGACGACTACATGGAGGGCAACGCCGACTCCGACACCATGAACGGTAACGACGGACAGGACGACATGGTCGGCGGCACCGACACGGCGCCGACCGCGGACGCCGGCGACACCATGCATGGGAACGCTGAGCGTGATGTTCTGGCGGGTGACAACGCGGTCATCACGCGGCCCCTGAAGGTCGACGGGACCTGGGATGTGGATCAGGTCACGGCCGGTGTCAAGCGCGGCCTCACGCTGCACAACGCCAACGTGGGCGGCGACCAGAGCTTCAGCGGCGCCGACCAGATGTTCGGTGACTCCGAGGGAGACAAGCTGTACGGCCAGGGTGAGAACGACACCCAAAACGGCAACGACGGCGACGACTACCTCGAGGGCAACCAGGACTCGGACACGATGTCGGGTAACGCCGGGCAGGACGATCTGATCGGTGGTAACGATGGGGCCGGGCTCCCGGATGCGAATGACACGATGTACGGCGACGCAGCCACGACGGCCAGCGGCGACGGCCAGGACGTCATGGCTGGGGACAACGCATCGATCGTCCGGCACCCAACCGCGCCAGGGACCCTCGAGGTCGATCAGATCACGGCGGGTCACCGTCGCACGGTCACCCTGCAGGACAAGGCAACGGCAGGCGACACGTCGGCGAACGGCGCAGATGAGATGCGCGGCAACGCCGAACGTGACCGCATATACGGCGAGGGCGCCAACGACACCATGTTCGGCAATGGGGCCGACGACTACATGGAGGGCAACCAGGACGACGACACCATGCGCGGCAACGAGGCGCAGGACGACATGATCGGTGGTAACCACGAGCCTGGTCTGCCGGACGGCAGCGACACCATGAACGGTGACGAGGACGTCGACGTCATGCAAGGTGACAACGCCAAGGTCGCGCGGCAGCACACCACCGGAGCAGCAGCCGGCGTGCTCGACTCCGACCCGGTCACGGGCGGGTGGCTACGGCTCATCACCCGCTACGACCGCAGCGCCAATGGCAACCACGCATTCAGCGGTGGCGACCTGATGTTCGGCGACGACGGCAACGATCGCATGTCCGGTCAGGGTGAGAACGACCGCATGAAGGGCAACAACAACGACGACTTCATGCAGGGCAACCAGGACCGTGACTGGATCGAGGGCAACCGCGACCAGGACGACATCGTCGGCGGTAACACCGAGGCGGGTCTGCCGGACTTCGGCGACTACCTCTACGGTGGCGCCGGCGAGGACGTCATCGCCGGTGACAACGCCGAGATCGCCCGTCGCATCGACGGTGCGGGTGCACCGTTGGCGGTCGAGCCCGGAAACACGAGCCCGTACTTCGACGACAGTGATGGATTCACGGTCATCACGAACAGGCTCGAGCTCGACATGCAGCGTGAGGTCACGCTCAACGACCTCGGCACCTTCAACGCGGCGCACTCCGGCCCGGACCAGATCTTCGGGGGCCAGGCGGAGGACTTCGCCTTCGGCCAGGACCGCGACGACTGGGTCTTCGGTAACACCGAGGCCGACTACATGGAGGGCAACGGCGCCACGGACCGTCTCTACGGGGACCGGGCACGTGGATCGGTCACGCTGCCCACGGCAGTGGCGGGCCTCCCCGGAACCGAGAGCGCGGAGGCCGAGCTGTTCGGTCCGACCGGCACCGAGGGCCAGGACGACCAGATCGGTGGAAGCTCGTTGCCAGGTCACCGTGACGCACTCGACTGGGTCCACGGCGACGGCGAGGCCGACTTCCAGCACGGCGACAACGGACCGTTGACCAGGGAGTTCAGCGGTGCCAGCGCCTGGCGTATGTACTCGGACGCAAACGGTGCGACGGTCTTCAGGATGTCGAGCCGGGACACAGGTTTCGCAGCGGCCGACGGTAAGTCGGGCGACGACAACATGTTCGGTGACAACGGAGACGACTCGCAGTGGGCCCAGGACGGAGACGACCGGGTCTACGGCGGCACCGACAACGACGACCAGTACGGCGAGCTCGGCAACGACAAGATGTACGGCGAGCTCGGTGAGGACGCCATGCTCGGCGACCGCGGCGTCATCGTGAACGATCGCCTCACGGCAGCGCAGCAGGGGAGCGGGGAGGACCCCGCTCCGATGACCATCACGGTCAACAGCCCGGCGTTCGTGACCTACACGGGCTTCAAGACCGGCTCGCTGCTGCGCCAGGTCGACCAGCAGGTCAGCGCAGCCACCGATTCGGATGCCCAGAATGGTGCTATCTCCAACGACGGCATCACCATGGGTGGCGAGGATCTCATGCGAGGCGGCGACGGCAACGACTCGATGCACGGTGGGTTCGGCAACGACCTGATGAACGGCGACAACCACGGTGACATCCTGTTCGGCGACGATGGTTCGGATGCGATGTGGGGTGGCAAGGGCGACCCCAACAGCACTGTTTCCTCCGTGCCGAAGGATCGCATCGCCGTGAACGATGGCAACACCGACTTCCTGTTCGGTGGACACAAGGGCGCCACGAACAACAGCGGCGACCAGAGCGGTTCACAGGGCGTGATCCATGAGGGCGCCGACGTGCTGGACTTCCGTCCGAGGAATGGTCAGGACGGGATCAACAGCCCGGCCGAGTGGTTCAACGCCACGACCGGGAACCAGCACCACCAGGGCTTCGACTGGATCTACGGCGGGTTCGACCGGGACGTCCTCGAGGCGGACCTGTCCGGCAACGGACCGAACCCCGGTGACCGGTTGATGGACTGGAACGGCGCGTACAACCTGTACACGGCGTGCAACTCGGCTTACGGTGGCTACAACAACGTCCGCACGCACAGCCCTGCGATGCAGAGCTTCCTCCAGAGGCTCGCCTTCTCGCTCGGCGCGGGCATGGCGCAGCCGGAAGCACTCACGACGGGCACGTCGGCGTTCCGTGAGCTGGCGCTGGTGTACCCGGGTGACGCCGGGAACATGGGTCAGGCGTACCCGACGACGCCGGGTCACTTCGACCAGACCGCATGTTCGAGCGCGGACTCCGGTCTCGGCGAGGACCCGGACGCAGGCGGGGTGGTCGACGATGGATCCACGAACCCGGCGGACGAAGAGGAGGCGGCGCCGGCATCCAGCGGCGACCCGACCCTCGAGCCGAGCCCGGAGCCAAGCACCGAGGGGATCGTCGAGCCCGAGGCATCGCCGAGCGGAACACCGTAAGGAGACGCCCCGGATCTGTGGGGGCGGCAACGGAAGGGGGTCCGGGAGACCGGGCCCCCTTCGCGCGGGGGATCCGATCCCGCTCCGATCCCGCTCCGATCCCGGGCCCTCCGCGCGGGGGATCCGATCCGATCTTCGCCCACCGCGCGAGGGATGCGGTCCGGGGGCAGGGGAAGCAGATCGCGCCCCGAACGGATCCACGAGAGGAGGACGGACTCGAGGCTCCCCCCTCCTACAATCGTCACACCGTCGGCGACGGTCGGGCTAACCCGGCTCGAGCCGCGTACTGAGAGGAGCACACGATCGCCCGCACCACCAACAAGGGATCCGATCCGGCCACGGCCTACGAGCCGCACTCGATCGAGCGCGAGTGGTACCGGGCGTGGGAGGAGGGTGGGGATTTCCGGGCCCGTCCCAACCCCGACAAGGAACCGTTCACGATCGTGATCCCGCCGCCCAACGTCACGGGCGCGCTCCACATGGGCCATGCGCTCAACAACACGCTTCAGGATGTCCTCATCCGGCGCGCCCGCATGCTGGGCTACGAAGCGCTGTGGGTCCCGGGTACCGATCACGCGGGGATCG
>JALZJQ010000067.1 GCA_030859685.1 Actinomycetota bacterium
CCGGGGCCGGTGCAGACCTGCGTCGGAGCATCGCGCGGCCATCGCATCCCCGCCGAGAACCTCACGATCGATCCAACCCTATCGAGCTCGACGCTGCGCCTCAGTGCATTCGGATCTCGCCAGGTCATCGACTGGACCGGTGAGGGCGCGCCCGAGCCCTACACGGAGCCGGATCGATCTGGCTCAGGGATCGCGCGCGAGGCGAGCGCCGAAGGGCGCGTTCTTGGCGCCTCGGTCGACACGAACGAATCACAAGATGCCGAGCTGCGCCAAGAGGCGGACTCGGACGACCTGAGCATGCCCGGCGCTATCCCGATCCCGGAAGTAGCCCCTGCTTCCACCACCGCCACATTCCCCACAAACGGGATGGCGTCGGGCAGCTCGAGCTCCAACCTCGACACCGCACAGTTCGCGGCGACCCGCTCGAGGTGCTTCTCATTCAAGCATTCTGAACGGCGCTTCGCTCGCTTGATGAACGGGGCGCGCTCGGCCCGTTCGCACAACCGCATGAAGATCGATCGCCACCTCACCCGCGTAGCTCGGGTGCACACGAACGAGATGGTGAAACGCCACTCCCTCTATCACACGTCTTCCGAAGCGTTGGGGCGGAGGGTCACGCGCTGGCGCGTGCTCGGCGAGAACGTTGGTTTCGGCGGTAGCGTCCGGTCGCTTCACCATGCGTTCATGGAGTCCCCGGCTCACCGGGACAACATCCTGTTCGACAGCTACCGCCACGTCGGCGTCGGTGTCAAACAGTCCAAAGGATTGATGTGGGTCACGGTCGTTTTCGAGGCAAGCAAGGACCCCGGCACACGGCTCGCGATGCCGTCATGTTGAACGGAGAACAGATGACCACGTTAGGCGAAAGAACCGACGATCAGGTGAGCCGCAGCATCGACTTGCGAAACGGAGCGCTGACGGAACCATTGCTGGGGCTCGAGCGCATCCTGAGCGTCGCTCGAGAGCAATTGGCCATGGATCTCGCGTTCGTCTCGGCGTTCGAGGGCGATGATGAAACGTTCATCGGCGTCTGCGGCGATAGCCGGTCGTTCGGGATATGGACGGGTGGCGCATTGCCCACCGAGGAAACGCTGTGCGCACGGGTTCTGAGCGGCGACATCCCTGCCGTCATCGGCGATACGGATGAGGTCCCTGCGGCACGAGGCCTGTCGATCACGGAGAAGAAGCGGATCGGCGCCTACATCGGTGAGCCCCTGGTCTTCTCCGACGGGCGGGTGTTCGGGATGCTGTGCTGCCTCAATCACATGCCGAAGCCGGATCTCGGCGATCGGGAGCGCCGCTTCCTCACCATCTTCGCCCGTTTGGTGGCCGTCCTCCTCGAGCAGCAGGAACTCGAGAAGAAGAACACGCTGCTCGCGCAAGAGGCGACCGGGGTCCATGCTTTGCTCGCAGCATTGGAGGCGCGCGATGGGTACACCGGTGAGCACTCCCGCGCGGTGGTGGACCTCTGTGGCGGCGTTGCCGAACAGATGAACGTTGGAGAGGCAGCACTCAATCAGATCTCTCAGGTCGCACTCTTACACGACTTAGGGAAGATAGGGATCCCGGACTCCATCTTGCGCAAGCCTGATTCCCTCAGCCCTGAAGAATGGAACGTCATGCGCAGACACCCCGCCATCGGCGCTCAGGTGCTGCGATCGATCAGCGCCCTAGATCATCTCGCCCCTGCCGTAAGGGCGGAGCACGAGCGTTGGGACGGACACGGCTATCCCGACGGGCTGCAAGGAGAGGACATCCCCCTGGCCAGTCGTATCGTCTTCGCGTGCGATGCCTACCACGCCATGGTTTCAGACCGTCCGTACCGCACCGGCATGCCTCCGGACCTCGCCGTCACCGAGCTCGAGAGAAACGCCGGGTCTCAGTTCTGCCCTCGGACCGTACTCGGCCTACTTACGGTGCTGGCCACTAAGCACGCGGAGGAACTCAAGACGTAGGCGTTGACGAAGACTTGCTACTCGACCCGAAGCGCGTGGCGTTCTCGGTGGCTCGTCCAGGCCAGCACCCGGCGCGGTCGTAAGACCGACACGCCTCCGGGTAAGGGGCTCGGATCGAGTCGCCCAGCGCCCTCCTCGGTCGAGGCTCTCATCGTTCCGGCCGACCTCGAGAAGGCGCTCGCGCGGAACAAGAAGGCGAAAGAACACTTCGATGCCTTTCCGCCTTCCGCCAAGAAGACCATCCTGTGGTGGATCGAGAGCGCGAAGCGGGACGAGACGCGGCAGAGAAGGATCGCAGAGACGGTTCGATTGGCCGCTCAGAACGTCAGGGCCAACCAATAACGCCGGTGAACGAACCATGTGGGGGGAAGCATTCGGTAGGTCTCTCGGCCGCACGGGTAGGTTCCCTATACGCAGCCAGTAGCGCAAGCTCTGGTCCAGTCACGCCGTAACGCGGGGGGCTTGATTCCCGAACCAGGACCACCGGATCGTGAGAGTTCCGAACTCAGCTGGTAGTTGACCAGCCTCGTCCATCTGACCAGGACAGCCGTCCGCCTGCTATAAAGCGGCGCGACAAGCAAGGAATTCTGTCCCCTCCGATCTGGTTTGCAATTCGTGAGCCGTCGGAGGCCGATTACTTCCGGGCCGCCCGAGGGTCTATTAGGGCAACGTCTCGATCGGATGAAGGAGCAAGAGTGAACGTCATACATACCGCCCTCGAAGAGCTTCGATCGCCAGTTGCAGGGCCGGGTTATCGAGCCCGGAGATACCGAATACGACCAAGCTAAGACCGTCTACTCGAGGAGAACATCATGACCGTTACCTACACTTTCGACGTCTTTACCAGCCTCGACGGCTTCGGCGCCGCCAGCGGCAACTGGACCGGCTACTGGGGCAAGCAAGGCCCCGAGTTGCTCGACCACCGCCTCGCCTTGTACGACCAGGAGCAGCGGATGGTCTTCGGGGCCAACACGTATCGGGCATTCGCGCGGATGCTGGCCTCGAGCAGCGAGGAGTCCGAAGTGCGTGACCCATGGGTCACCCGGATGAGGAACCTGCCGGCGACGGTGGTGTCGACCACACTGGAAGGGCCCCTCGACTGGCCGGACGCGACCGTCGTGAGCGGCGACGCCGTCGACGTCGTCGACCGGCTCAAGGAGGAGTCCGAGGTGGCGTTGCGCTCGCACGGCAGCCTGTCGCTGAACCGGGCGCTGATGGCCGCCGGTCTGGTCGACCGGGTCCAGGTGACGCTCTTCCCTGTGATCACCGGTCAGACCGGACTGGACCCGATCTTCCAGGGTGCGGCCGACTTCGACCTCGAGCTGATCGAGAGCCGGACGCTCGACGGCCACATCCACGAGCTCATCTACCGGCCCACCCTGCATGTCTGAGTCCGTCCACAGCCGAACCTGACCCGGAAGTTCGCGCTGACCGACATGGCGATCGGTCACCGAGAACGCAGCGCGCACGCTGAAGAAGGGCATGCGGGTCCTCACCTCCGCTATCGAGGGAGTCTCGGATGGCCGGAATCAGAGCGGTAGTCGCGCGCGGGTCTGGTGGCTCCCCGAAGGTGAGGGCGTAAATCTGACGCGGGTCACTGGTTAGTCGGCCATCCACCGATGAGTTCCCTGGGGCAGACAGGTCTAAAGAGCATCAACGGACTCAGGAAAGGGAAGACGATGCAAAAGGTGACTTCCGAAATCTCGCTGTCGCTCGATGGTTTCATCACCGATCCCAATGCAAGCGTCGGAAGCCCGTTGGAGGGAAACGACCCCGGCCGGCTTCACGACTGGAGGTTCGACGCGAAGACGGAGACCGACGCCGCGATCGTGGACGAGATCTACGAGTCGACCGGCGCGGTCCTGATTGGCAAGCGGATGTTCGACGTCGGCTTCGAACCGTGGGGGGACCCTCCGCCGTTCGGGATGCCGGTGTTCGTGGTGACGCACGGAGCACGAGACCCCCTGCCCATGCAGGGCGGTACGACCTACACCTTCGTGAATGGGATCGAGGCCGCGCTCGACCTCGCGCGTGGCGCGGCCGGCGACAAGAACGTCGGCGTCTGGGGTGGCGCGAACATCATCCGGGAGTACCTCAAGGCGGGCCTCCTCGATGAGATGCAGATTCACCTCGTTCCCGTGCTACTCGGCGACGGAATCGCGCTCTTCGAGGGTCTCGACCCTGACGGACTCGAACTGCGGAAGACAAGTTCGATCGAGACGCCGCGTGCTACGCACCTTCGGTTCGACGTCGTGAAGTGACAAGTGAGGCGAAGGACCAGGCCCCTGTGGCGGCTGCCGGGTAATCAGCTCCCCGCGACCCGGCACGATCGGAGCCCGGCTTCGGCCGGGCTTCGACGCGTTCATTCGTCCTCGGACGGTCCTTCGGCTGCGTCCTCGCCGAGGAGAAGCAGAGCGCGTAGGGATGGTCGTTCGATGCCTCCGGCTCCGATCGGAGGCGTCTGCGCGTAGTTTTGTGTCGCCATGATCGAGACACGTAGGCTGCACCTGATTCCGTTCACCGCTGAACACGCTGGGGCCCTCGCAGATGGCGCTTCTCAACTCGGGTTGCTGCTGCGAGGCCGCGTCCCCCAGGGATGGCCGCATTCCCAGAGGCTTACTCGCGCGGCTCAGCCCCAGCGGAACCGGGGGAACCACATTGGGGCACGTACCTGAATATATGTACTTTCGGCGTCCATGACATTAGAAGTACCAGCTCCATAGATGAACGCTGCTCCTACCCACAACTGCGCGAGCGCCAGCAATCCGGCGAACGGGGCCCACCAAGCTTGCATGAGGGTTTGAATCAGGCGACTTCCTTCCTTTGAAGGGCACGGTCCAAAGGTCGAGCGACGGTCGGTTACGACCCAAGTGGCACAGCAGCCGACTGAAGCGGGTTCCTCGCGTCGATGCTATCGCCTCCCTACACCCACTACCCCTTCGTAGAGGCTCATCCCTCCAGGCTACCCCCGGCTTCTGGGCTCGACTAGATAAGTTCTGCAATCGAGAGCGCGGCATGCCTTGCCCCATCGGTCTCCACGGGCCGGTACGCAACCTCTCTTCCGACCTCCTCTGCGATGGCTTTCGCGATGACCTCGGGGGTCGCAGTATCGAAGTCCATGCAACGACCCGCTCGGTACCGATCCAGTCGGTGGCGCACGTGGAAGTTCTGCTCGAAGTGGTGCTTTAGGGGGAAGTACAGGAACGGTCGCTGATTAGCCGTCAGCTCCATGGAGGTGGTGAGTCCGCCCTGCACGATCGCCAGATCGCAGACGGCGAGGTGCCGGTAGAGGTTGTGCACGTAGGAGCGCACCTCCAGCCCTGGAGCTTGCGGCAACGAGTCAGGATCGATACGAGGGCCGGCGACGAGGATCATCCGGAGTCCGGAGACATCGCGTTGCGCAAGCTCGAAGCTCGAAGCTACCCGGCGTAGCAGGTGCTCGCCCACCCCGGAGCCTCCGACGGTCACTATGCAGATCTTCTCGTCGGACCCGTAACCGAGCTCCGCGCGAACGGCATCCATTTCTGCGAAAGCCGCTTGGTCGAACCCGGTGATGTAGCCAGAGAAGGAGTAGTGGTCTTCGGTCCATTCCCTGATGTTCGGCAGATCCTGCCCGAAGTCCTCGGGCACGATGTCATCGGGGTTTCCGACGAAGATCGCTCGGTCACGGATCCGGGGGTATCGCGCGATGTGCTCGATCATCTCGGCGTTGTAGTCCTTGGTCAGGTAGCGCTCGCGCCCACCACCATCGGGCATCGGTAACCATCCGACAAAGTCCGTGAGCCATGCGTAGGCCGCGCGCTTCTGTTCGGGGTTCTCGTGCAGATAGTAGTCGAGCTCCCATGCCTCATCACCGATCCAGAGGTCATATTCCTCCTCCGCAACGAGATCGTGGAAGACCATGTAGTTACTGAGCAGGATCTCGTCCATCCGGCGCCACGCTTGGAAGCAATGGAGGTCGTGCTCTGCCGACTCGCTTTCCATGTGCTGCGACTCGTTGGCGAGGAAGCGGCTCGCAGGATGGAGCGACTCCCCCTCTGCAGCAAGCACCCTCGTGACGGGGTTCTGTGCCAGCCAGTCGATCTGGAGGTCGGGAACCTGCTCTCGCAACGCCTTCGCGATCGCCACATCGCGTTGCGCATGTCCAAGGCCGATGGGCGATGAGATGAACAAAGCACGCTTGCTGCGCGCCCTGCCGCGCTGCCACTTGGGCGCCGGTCGACGCGGTGCGATGAAGTCCCGCAGCAGAGAGTTCACCTTGACCGGGTCGCGAACCAGTGGGATGTGACCCGCGCCCTCCAGCGTTACCAACGTGCCGCCTGTGGCCTGTGCTAGCTCGGCTCCTCGTTCGGGCGGACTGATCGCGTCTTCGTCACCGTGGATGACGAGTACGGGGCAGAGCACCCGCTCGCAAGCGGCAAGCACGGCTTCCCGATCGGCGAACCCCTCCGCGACACTGGTGGAGATGAGGACCTCGGGAGTCGTCTCCAGACCCCAACCTACGCAGTCTTCGATCGGCTTCGTCGAGTGAGGCTCGGTGAAGCACTTCGAGAAGAAGAACTCGAGGAACCCCCGGTAATCCTTGAGCCAGTAATGGCGGTTGACTTTCGCCCAACCCTCATCCGTAGCAAGAGGCTCGTCGAAATCGAAGATCAAACGCTCTGCGGGAGGGGGCGTTACCGGCAGGGATGCACCGATGAACACGGCCCCGCTCACGCGGTCCGGATGATCAGCTGCCAGCATCAGGCCTCGCTGTGAACCAAGCGACAGCGACACGATCGTCGCGTCGGGCGTTTTCGTCTCATCCATCACGGCAAGAGCGTCGGCAACGAACTCTCTCTCGGCGTAGGCGGAGGGGTCCAACGGGCGGTCTGACTTCCCGTTGCCACGCCCATCGAAGGTCAGGACGCGGAAATGACGTGAGAGGTACGGGATCTGCATCTTCCAGAAGCGTGAGTGGACGATCGACCACGTGGGCAGCAGGAAAACTGTTGGAGACCCGTCGCCATAGACCTCGTAGAAGACCTTGACCCCGTCGCGTTCGACGAAGCCATCCTCGTCGGGAAACCGCGCTCTCACGACGCCGTCACCGGCATCGACGACAACAGCTCGTCGATCGCCTCTAAGAGGCTCGCTTGTCCCTCGGTGACGCCCGAGAGGCGCTCGAGCATGATCCCTTGATTGAACGTCATCACCAAAGAGACCGCGGCATCGGTCCGGACCCGGTCCCTCTGGCCGTATTCGTCGAGAGCCCGCTCGAAGGCCTGGGTGAGAACCTGCCGCCACTCGCTGTTGACCCTCGCCACGCGCGCGCGGAGATAGTCACGATTCCACGCGAGCGCTTGCAGCTCGAGCCAAATCTTCGAGTAGCCCGTCGCCAGGTCCTCCTCCAGATAGCCGATCGCGACGCGCCACTTCTCAAGGAAGGGAACCTCCTGCGAGTACATCTCTCGCTGTCGCTCGATCAATCGTTGGGTGAATCGTTCCAGCACCTGGACGAAGAGCTCTTCCATGGAGCCGAAGTAGTAGTGCACCAGTCCGTGATTGACCCGAGCCTCGGCAGCTACTCGCCGGGTGGTGATCGCCGCATACCCGACTTCGACCAGTAAACGTTCAGCGGCATCCAAAAGCTTCGTCTCCGGCCCCATATGGGTCCTTGGACTTGTTTGTTCTGTCGAGTGTGCGATCAAGGTCCGTCCCCCACGGAGGCGAAGAAGGCATCGACGATCTTCCAACGGCCTTCAACACAACCTATGTGCAGATACTCGCGATAGATCACCGATCGGACGATCACGCTTGCGATGTCACCGTAGACGTCCGCTACTTCGACGTCGAACAAGCGCTCTTCGGGAGAGTGATCCGAGCCGCCTCCGTCCCCCGTTCGCTGCACCATGTCGCTTCCATCCAGGGCACGGGACGGCCCCGAGCCGTCCTCCGTGAGGTATCGCTTGACGAGTCTCGGGTGGAGGACCGCTTGCATCCGGGCCGGATCGCCAGCGAACCATGCCTCGAAGTACTCGCAGGCGACGGCCTCGACCGCCGCACGGTCGGCTTCCTTGGTAGCTGCCATGGCGCCCTCCTCCACCCATCTTAGACATTTGACTAATACATCCGTCTAAGACGTCTGTCAAGACGTTTCATTGAGCGTGATCGCAGTGGCAGTTGTCTGATCCGGATAAGCGCTGGTCTTGATGCAGTTTCCCCAGGTTGGTATAGAGCGGGAACGTGATGGTCATCGCGAGGGGGACAGCTTCACTTGACAGCAATCTGAAGACCCCATGCGGCCTTCATCTGGTCGGTTGTCCACGAATCCCTCGCCCAATGTTCTCTTCCAACGAAGGGCGGATCGAGGTTTAGCAATGCCAAAACGCCAAATATCTCAGAATCGAAATGCCAAGAGGATGGGCTTACCGGCGATGAACGGTTAGCGACGAGTCGGACCGCCCCCCCACCCGGAAAGCGAGAAAGACCCTCCGAAGAGGGCCCCCTCCAGGCTGGGGCGCTATGTCGAAAGGGAAGGCCATCGAAGCGAGGGGGTTCCTGGCTCAGCCCGGGAGACGCGACAAGGCCCCCACGCGCCCGGGGGGCCCTGCCATCGCGTTCGACGCAATCGGCGGCTAAGGCCCTGTGACCTGACCACCGGGGTTGGTGACCGTTGACGGACATGGGAGCGGTTGCTGCGGGGAGAACACGACGACTCCGTCCGAAGCGCCCGCAACGACCGCCGGAGCCATGGCGTGGCAGTGAGCCTGCGCCCACGCGTTCGAGATCGGTCCGGAGACCACGACCTCGCCCTGCCCCGGCGGGGTCACCCTCTGGGAGTGAGCTGCCGCGGGCACGGCGGCTCCCACCACCAATCCTGCGCCAGCGATCACGACGAGGAACAGTCGTTTCATCTGTGCTCCTTTCTTTTCCGCTCGTAACGGGACCCAGATGAGGTTTGCATCGCGACGGCATTGAGTCCATACGCCTTTGCGCGTATGTTTGCGACGGGATGTCACGCATGACCAAGAACGATCTCGCGGCCGTGAGCGGATTCGTCCGGGATGCGCAGTTGATCCAGGGACCCGCCCCCTTCAGACGCGAGCTCCTCGACCGGATGGCCCAGATGTTCCGGTGCGACTACACCGCTTACAACGAACTCGACATCGCCCGCCGGGCAGTCATCTCTTACGTTGGGTGCTCCGAGGAGGGCGAGGACACGGCCGGACCCCCCATCGCCGCCGCCGACTGGGACCAGCTCGTCGCGGGACTCGTGGTGGATCGGGATTACGAACGGGACGGCATCGTCACGTCCTCGGACATCTATCCGCGGGAGCAGCGGGTCGCCTTCCAGGTCGGCCCTAGTTATGCGGCGGAGGACGGCATTGTGGACACCATGTGCGCCCGGCTCGGCCCGCCCGGCGCCCGCTTCGTCCTGAGCAGCCGCGATCGAGATTTCAACGCTCGTGACCGATGGCTCATGCACGAGCTGCAACCACACCTCTTCGGTCTATGGCACCGAGCGACAATGAGCAGACGCCTCGCCGCAGCGCACGCCGCACTCGATCAAGGCGAGGGGGATGGGGTGATCCTCGTAGACCCTCACGGCGAGATCGAATTCGCGAACGCAGCGGCGGAGCGGCTCGTCGGGTCACACCTTGGCGTGCCCCCCGCACCGCTGCCGGCGGAGATCGCAACGTGGCGGGAGAACGGCCATGTCGACCCGCTCGCCATCACGACGGCGGACTCGACGTTGGTCGTTCAGGCGATGGATGGAGGCTCGACGCTTCTGCTGCGGGGCCAACCAGCCGGAGTCGCGCTTCTCACGCGGCGTGAGCGCGAGGTCATGCGCGGGGTCGCCGCCGGCCTCTCGAACCACGAGATCGGGCGACGGCTGTGGATAGAGGTTCCCACTGTGCGGAAGCACCTCGAGCACGTCTTCGCGAAGCTCGGCGTCAAAAGTCGCACAGGTGCCGTCGCGAGGCTCGGGCGTAACCTGTGAAGCAGCTGGAACTCAAGGGGGTCCTCGATGGACCGCTAGTGGATCGGCTTCCAAACGGACCTCGAAGAGAGAAAGGCCTCTGACTAGGCCTGTTGAGTTGCAGGGGCGGGATTTAAACCCGCGACCTCCGGGTTATGAG
>JALZJQ010000053.1 GCA_030859685.1 Actinomycetota bacterium
GGCTAGCGTTAGTCTAGGAGACCCTTGCAGCGCATGGCCCAGTAGTCCGCCCTGGTCTCGGGACCCACCGGCCCCGGCATGTTGTTCAGTTCCTCGCATCGCCGATGATCTTCTACTCGGCCCAGAAAGGTCAGGGCCAGCGTGATTAGAACACCAACGATGACGATCGCTGTCGCGATGAGTTTGCTTCCCCGCCGCAGGGCCTCCATCCTGTCAGCCTAGACGAGCCGGTGGGCGCCCCACTGAGTGTCTATCAACCGACGAACCCGAAGGGGGTGCGAGCCGTTATCTAGATGGTGGGCGGTACTGGGATCGAACCAGTGACCTCTTCGGTGTGAACGAAGCGCTCTCCCGCTGAGCTAACCGCCCGGGACTGCGATTCTATCTGCGGCTCGAGTCGACAGAGATGAGGGCTAAACGGCTCGCTCGCGCACTGCCGTGGCGCGCCGGCGTGGCTTGGCGGCGGCGGCCCTTGCCCTTCGTTTCGGAGATGCGCTCACGCCCAGGAGCGGAGCGAGGTACTGGCCCGTGTACGAGTCCGGGGTCCGGGCGACGTCCTCAGGCGTGCCCGAGGCGACGACCTCGCCGCCTCCGCCCCCACCCTCGGGACCGAGATCAATGATGTAGTCGGCCGTCTTGATGACCTCGAGGTTGTGCTCGATCACCACCACCGTGTTGCCGCCGTCGACCAGCCGGTGGAGGACGCCGAGGAGCTTCGAAACGTCTTCGAAGTGGAGGCCCGTGGTCGGCTCGTCCAGGATGTACAGCGTGCTCCCGGTCGATCGCTTGGCGAGCTCGGAAGCGAGCTTCACGCGCTGCGCCTCCCCACCCGAGAGCGTGGGGGCAGGCTGACCGAGTTTGATGTAACCAAGACCGACATCGCGCAACGTGTCCATGTGCCTGGCGATCGGCGGGATCGCACTGAAGAACTCGCACGCTTCCTCGACGCTCATCTCGAGGATCTCGGAGATGTTCTTGCCCTTGTACCGCACCTCGAGCGTCTCGCGGTTGTAGCGCTTGCCCTTGCAGACCTCGCACGGGACATAGATGTCGGGCAGGAAGTGCATCTCGATCTTGATGGTCCCGTCGCCGGAGCATGCCTCGCACCGGCCCCCCCTGACGTTGAACGAGAACCGTCCCGGCTGGTAGCCACGGCGGCGGGCATCGGGGGTCTTGGCGAACAACTTGCGCACGTAGTCGAAGACACCCGTGTAGGTGGCGGAGTTCGAGCGCGGGGTCCGGCCGATCGGTGACTGGTCGATGTCGATGACCTTGTCGATGTGCTGCATTCCGGTGAGCGATTTGTGCTTGCCCGCGACCATGCGAGCGTTCCGGTTCAACTTCTGATGGACAGACCGGTAGAGGACGTCGTTCACGAGCGTCGACTTACCGGATCCGGACACGCCCGTGACGGCAACGAAACACCCCAGCGGGAATCCGACGTCGATGTTCTTGAGGTTGTGCTGGCGCGCCCCCTTCACCGTGAGCCATTCCCGGTCGGGCGCCCGCCGTCGCTCGGGGATCCGGATGCTCCGCCGGCCCGAAAGGTAGTCGCCCGTGATCGATCGCCCGGGCTCGAGCAGGCCCTCGAGCTCGCCGGAGTAGACGATCTTGCCGCCGTGCTCCCCCGCCCCCGGCCCGATGTCAACGATGTGGTCGGCCGCGCGGATCGTGTCCTCGTCGTGCTCGACCACGATCAACATGTTGCCGAGGTCGCGCAGCCGGACGAGCGTGTCGATCAATCTGCGGTTGTCACGCTGGTGCAGGCCGATCGAGGGTTCGTCCAGCACGTAGAGAACGCCGACCAAACCCGATCCGATCTGCGTCGCTAAGCGGATGCGCTGGGCCTCGCCTCCGGCGAGAGTGGCGGAGCCCCGACCGAGCGTCAGGTAGTCGAGTCCGACGTCCAGAAGGAAGCTGAGACGGGCATGGATCTCCTTGAGCACACGTCCGGCGATGGCGGTCTCGCGATCGTTGAACTCGACCTTCTTGAGGAAGTCGTCAACATCACTGATGCACATCTCGCAGACGTCGAAGATGTTGCGCCCGCCCACCAGCACCGCCAGCGACTCGGGTGCCAGCCGGGCCCCCTTGCACGCGGGACAGGGAACCTCTCGGAAGTACTGCTCGTAGCGGTCGCGCGCCCATTCGGAATCCGTCTCCGTCCGGCGGCGTTCGAGCCACGGGATGATCCCCTCGTACACGGTCCAGTAGGAACGCGTTCTGTTGAACCGATTCTTGTAGCGGACGTGGATGTCTTCATCCTGGGACCCGTACATGACGATGTCGCGTGCCTTCTTGGACAGCTTCTTGAACGGGACGTTTGTCTTGAAACCGAACGCCTTCGCCGCCGACGCGAGCAAACGTTCGAAGTACTCGAGTCGCTTGCCCGACCACGGAGCGAGCGCTCCTTCCTCGAGCGACAGGTCCGGGTCTGGGACGACCAGCTCGAGATCGACCTCGAGGTGCGTCCCGAGCCCATCGCACCGCTCGCACGCGCCATAGGGAGAGTTGAAGGAGAAGTTGCGCGGGGCGAGCTCGTCGAACGACAACCCGCAATGGGTGCACGCGAAGTGCTGCGAGAACATGATGTCCTCGGCCGCGTCGTCCACGACGTCGATCGCCGCAACGCCCTCGGCCAGCTTCAAAGCGGTCTCGATCGAGTCGGTTAGACGGGACTCGATCCCCTCTTTGATGACGAGCCGATCCACGATGACGTCGATGTCGTGCTGGAAGTAGCGATCGAGTCGGATCTTCTCGGATAGGTCTCTGATCTCGCCGTCGATCCGGGCCCTGGCGAACCCTCTTCGAGCGAGATCCTCGACCAGCCCGTGGAACTCGCCCTTCCGCCCCCGGACCATCGGTGCGAGGATCTGGAAGCGCGTCCCATCAGGCATCTCGAGGACCTGGTCCACGATCTGCTCGGGCGTCTGGCGAGCGATCGGGCGCCCGCAGTTGTGGCAGTGCGGCCGGCCGATACGAGCGAACAGAAGACGCAGGTAGTCGTAGATCTCGGTGATCGTTCCGACGGTCGACCGGGGGCTACGAGGAGCCGATTTCTGGTCGATCGAGATGGCTGGCGACAGGCCCTCGATGAAGTCGACATCCGGCTTGTCCATCTGGCCCAGGAACTGCCGGGCGTAGGAGGAGAGGGACTCGACGTACCGCCGCTGGCCCTCCGCATAGATCGTGTCGAAGGCCAGCGAGGACTTCCCGGAGCCCGAGATGCCGGTGAACACGATCAGGGCATCGCGGGGAAGCTCCAGGTTGACGTTCTCGAGGTTGTGCTCGCGGGCCCCACGGATGACCAGGTCACCAGAATGGGGTCCAGAGGAGGGTGTCGCCATGGGTATCGATGCTAAACGACGCGCATGTAACTCTCGTTCCCAAATTCGCGAACGGGCCCCAGGAGCCCCCGCACGACCCCCCGCGGGCGCCTTCGGCCCCCTGATCGGCAGCATCAAATCTGCGTTCTCTCTCGGGAGGGGTAGCCTCGTCCCATGGTCGATACGGCGTCCTACCGGGACGAATTCCCCGTCGTGAACGAGCGGACCTACCTCATCTCGGCCTCGCTCGGTCCGCTGTCCCGCCGGGGCCGGGCGGCCGCCGAGGAGCACCTCGACCTGTGGGGACGCCTCGGCCCCGAGGAGCTGTGGTTCGACCATGGGTTGCCGGCCCTGCAGCGGTGCCGGGAGCGCTTCGCCGCCCTGATAGGGGCCGATGTCGAGGAGATCGCCATCGTCCCCTCCGTCTCCGCGGGTCTGTCATCGCTCGCCACCTGCCTCGACTTCGAGGCGCGGCCCAAGGTCGTGCTGACCGACATGGATTTCCCCACGAACCACTACGTGTGGAGGGCGCAGCAGAGGCGAGGGGCGAAGCTCGACGTGGTCGCCTCCCCGGACGGGATCACGATGGACGAGGCCGCCGTGGCGGACCGGATCGATGACGAGACCGCGATCGTCAACGTCAACCGGGTCCTGTTCGAGTCCTCGTGGATCATGGACCTGAACCCGATCGTCGAGGCGGCCCGAACGCATGGTTCCTACGTCGTGATCGACGACTTCCATGGCTCCGGCATCGTGCCGATCGACGTCCACAAGATGGACGTCGACTTCCTCTTCTCGGGAGCCCTCAAGTGGTTGTGCGGGGGCCAGGGGATCGCGTTCATGTACTGCCGCCGCGACCTCATCGAGGAGCTCGAGTCCCTCGTCGTCGGTTGGTTCGGCACGACCGACCCCTTCGACTTCGACCGCGGGTCGCTGCGGCTCAGGAGCGACGCCCGCCGCTTCGAGACCGGGACCTACGCCTTGCCGCAAGCGTGGACCGCGTCGGCCGGGCTCGAGATCATCCTCGAGGTGGGCGTCGAGACGATCAGGGCCCGCAACCAGGACCTCACACGCAGAGTCATCGCCGGCGTCGACGACCTCGGCCTCGAGCTGCTGTCGCCGCGCGACGACACCAGGCGTGGCGGACTCGTACGCTGCCGGATCCCCGGGGGCCGGGAGAAAGCGGAGAACACGCTGCACCTGCTCTTCGAACGAAACGTCGTGCTCGACAGCCGCAACGACGCGCTGCGTATCTCACCCCACTTCTTCAACAACGAAGCCGATGTCGATCGGTGTTTCGAGGAATTGAGCGCGCTCCTCTAGACTCCGTCAGTCACGGTTGAAGGGCCCAGCGGTGACCCCGGAAGCGCAGTGCCGTAACCGCCGTTCGGGCTGCCAACCACGCGGTCGCGCCGGTCGCCAGTCCCGCCGTCCCCCACTCGAAGGACAGCGCACCCAGAGCGAGGGCCATGTAGAGGAGTGAGCACCCGACCATCGCGAACGCGAGATAACGAGTGTCGGACGCGCCGATGAGGATGCCGTCGAGCGTGAACGCCGCGGCCGACAGCGGCTGGGTCAAGGCCAGCCACGCGAGCAGACCCACGGTGGCTTGAACGACGCGTGCGTCGTCGGTGAAGAGGGCGGCGATCGGCTCGCGCAGCGCGAGAAGCGCTACCATGAGCGCGACCCCCACCGTCAGCCCCCATGCCATCAGTCGAACTCCGACCTCGCGCGCCCGCGACCGTTCCCCAGCCCCCAGATACCTACCGACCAGCGCTTGTCCCGCGATCGCGATCGAGTCGAGCGTGAACGCCAGCAACAGGAAGATCTGCATCGTCACCTGCCACGAGCCCAGGGCGACCACACCCATACGCGTTGCAACGGAAGTCGCAACGGTCAGCGCGGCGAGCAATACCCCCGTTCGAATGACGAGGTCCGCGCCCACCGAAAGCAACGAGCGGATGATCCCTGGGTCCGGCCGGGCGGGGACGCCTCTGAAACGCGGGACCAACAGGACCAGGAAAGCGACGGCCACGCCCCACTGCCCTATCACCGTTCCCCACGCCGAGCCCTCGACCCCCAGCCCAACCGGATAGATGAGGACGTAATCGAGGGCAACGTTGAACAACGCGCCTGCGCCGGCAACATACAGCGGCGTCTTGGTGTTCTGGGCGCCGCGCAGCCAGCCGTGCCCGACCAGTCCGATGAGGAGGGCGGGCGCCGAGAGGATCCGGATCCTGAGGTAGGGCTCTGCGAAGCTCGCCACGCGAGGGCCTGCGCCCAGCAGTCGTACCACCGGACCCGCGAGGACCAAGCCGGCGACGAGAACGATCGCTCCGAGGGCGGCGGCCAGCAGGAGGGCCTGTACCCCGATCCGAGCCGCGCCATGAGGGTCGTCCCGGCCAACCGCTCGAGCAACGCGCGGCGTCACGCCGTAGGCGAGGAACGAGAACAGCCAGAACGACGCGGTGAATGCGGCCGTCCCAACGGCGACGGCCCCCAGCTCGACCGCGCCGAGGTGGCCGACGAAGGCGGTATCGATCAGGGAGTAGAGGGGATCCGCGGCCAGGGCCCCCAGCGCGGGGAGAGCCAGAGCGACGATGGCGCGGTCGTCCCGATGGCGGCCCGGCCTCACGGGGAGGCGGCGGGCGAGGCGTGGCTGTTGGCTCAACCGACCTCGCGCAGTTCTCTGCGGAGATCGTTCACCTCGTCGCGGATGCGTGCGGCGTACTCGAACCTCAGGTCTTGAGCGGCCTGATGCATCTCTTCCTCGAGCTGCAGGATCAGTCGCTTGAGGTCATCGGGGCTCCCGCCGAAAGTCTCGTTCCGGCGGCTCTTCGACTTGGTGGGCACCGTGACGTCCCGTCGCCGGCCGAGCCCGTGGATCAAGATGTCGCTCACCGCTTTCCGGATCGTCTGAGGATCGATGCCGTTCGCTTCGTTGTACTCGAGCTGGATCTTCCGACGCCGTTGCGTCTCGGAGATCGCCCTGCGCATCGAATCGGTGACCTCGTCCGCGTACATGATCACCTGACCCTCGACGTTCCGTGCGGCGCGCCCGATCGTCTGGATCAGCGACGTCTGTGAGCGCAGGTAGCCCTCTTTGTCGGCATCCAGGATCGCCACCAGCGACACCTCGGGCAGGTCGAGTCCCTCGCGCAGCAGGTTGATGCCCACGAGCACGTCGAACTCACCGAGCCGTAGGTCGCGCAGGATCTCGATGCGCTCGACGGTGTCGATGTCCGAGTGGAGGTAGCGCACGCGCACCCCCGATTCGAGCAGATAGTCGGTGAGATCCTCCGCCATCTTCTTCGTGAGGGTCGTCACGAGCACCCGAGCCTCGACTTCGACGCGCGCTCGGATCTCCTCCATGAGGTCGTCGATCTGGCCCTTCGTCGGACGGATCACGACCTCGGGGTCGATCAGGCCGGTGGGGCGGACGATCTGCTCGACCGGCGCCTCCGGCGAATGGCGCAGTTCGAAGGGACCGGGCGTTGCCGACATGAATACGACCTGGTTGACGGTCTCGAGGAACTCGTCGAACCGGAGCGGCCGGTTGTCGAGCGCGCTGGGCAACCTGAAGCCGTGCTCGACGAGCGTGCGCTTGCGTGACATGTCCCCCTCGTACATGGCGTTGAGCTGTGGCACGCCGACGTGAGACTCGTCCACCACCACGAGGAAGTCGTCGGGGAAGTAGTCGAGCAAGGTGTTCGGACGGGTCCCGGGAGCCCGGCCCTCGATGTGACGGGCGTAATTCTCGATGCCGTTGCAGAAGCCAACCTCGCGCATCATCTCGAGGTCGTACTCGGTGCGCATCCGGAGCCGCTGCGCCTCGAGCAGCTTCCCCGCAGAGCTGAACTCCGCCAGCTGCTTCTGGAGCTCGTCCTCGATCGCCACGATGGCCCGCTGCATCCGCTCGTTCGAGGCGACGTAATGCGACGCGGGGTAGACCGTCACGTGATCCAGCTCGCCGAGGATCTCGCCGGTCAGCGGGTCCAGGCGGATGATGCGGTCGACCTCGTCCCCGAAGAGCTCGACCCGCACGGCCTTCTCTTCGTAGGCGGGAAAGATCTCGATCGTGTCGCCGCGAACCCTGAACTTGCCGCGGATGAAGTTGACGTCGTTGCGCTCGTACTGGATGTCGACGAGCCGCTGCAAGATGAAGTCCCGATCCGCCGTGCCTCCCCGAGCGAGGCTAACCACCTGGTTCAGGTATTCCTCGGGCGAGCCCAGACCGAAGATGCACGACACGCTGGCCACGATGAGCACGTCCTCGCGCTGCAGCAGTGCGCTGGTGGCGGAATGCCGCAACCGCTCGATCTCGTCGTTGATCGAGGAGTCTTTCTCGATGTAGGTGTCGCTCGAGGGCACGTACGCTTCGGGCTGGTAGTAGTCGTAATACGAGACGAAGTACTCGACGGAGTTGTTCGGGAAGAACTGTTTGAACTCGTTACAGAGCTGCGCCCCCAGCGATTTGTTGGGCGCGATGACCAAGGTCGGCTTCTGGATCTGCTCGAGCGACCAGGCGAGCGTCGCGGTCTTCCCTGTCCCGGTCGCGCCGAGGAGGGTCGTGAACGGGTCCCCCTTGAGGACGTTCTCGGCCAACTTGTTTATTGCTGTGGGCTGGTCTCCGGCCGGAGCGAAATCGGCCTCGACCTTGAACGGCGGCATGCAGCCAGTCTAGAGGCGCCGTACGTCAAGAACGGCTGGCGCTTAGCTCAGCGGGGGGCGGCGGTCGGCCCACGGGCGGGCGGCTTCGAGCTGGGCGCTCACCCGGATGAGGGTCGCCTCGTCGGCGGGCCGGCCGGCCAGTTGCACGCCGATCGGGAGGCCATCGTCGCTCCAGAAAAGCGGGAGGGACACGGCGGGCTGACCGGTCATGTTGAAGGCCGGCGTGAACGGCACGAACATCCCGCACCGCACCAGCTGCCCCCATGGGTCCTCCTCCTCGTGGATCCAACCGACGGGCACCGGCGGCATGGCAAGGGTGGGCGTCAGCAGGAGGTCGTAGTCGTCCCAGAAAGCGACCACCTTGCGCGAGAGCGCGTGTATGGACACGACCGCGTTGACGTAGTCGATCGCAGACGTCGCGGCATTGTTCTCGGCGAGGGCCCGCGTGAGCGGCTCGACCGTCTCCAGGTCCAGGAGCTGCTGCCACAGGGAGGCGGAGCTCTGGAACAGCGTGATGAACGAGGCCGTGACCTGGTCGGGCTCACCCATCTCGGGGCTCGCCTCCTCGACATCGTGGCCCAACGACTCGAGTAGCCGGGCCGCATCCGTGGCAGCCTCGACGCAGATGGGATCGACCGGCACGCCGTTCGGCGTCTCTGTCGTGAGCCCGATCCGAAGTCGGCCCGGATCGGTTCCGACCTCGTCGGCGAAGGAACGCTCCGGCTCGGGGGCCCAGTACGGGTCGCCCGTCTCGTAGCCGGACATCACGTCGAGCAACGCGGCGGCATCCCGCACGGTGCGGCCTAGGGAACCATTCGTGGCCAGCCCCTGCGCCGCCTCGCCCAGCATCGGCCCCATCGAGATGCGCCCGCGAGCGGGCTTGATCCCGAACAGGCCGCAGCACGATGCCGGTATACGAACGGATCCACCGCCATCCGAGCCGTGAGCTACCGGCATCATCCCGGCGGCCAGCGCGGCCGCCGCTCCCCCACTCGAACCTCCGGGCGTGCGGTCCGTGTCCCATGGATTGCGGCAGATGCCGTTGAGCTCCGACTCCGTCACCGGAGGGAACCCGAACTCGGGGGTATTCGTCTTGCCGAGGAGGATGAAGCCGGCCTCTTTGATCCGCCTGACCACATAGGCGTCGACGTCGGGCACCAGGTCGGCGGCGGACTTCGTCGAGTACGTGGTGCGGATGCCTGCGGTTTCGGTGAGGTCCTTGATCGCGATCGGGACGCCGTGGAACGGAGGCAGGTCCTCACCGGCGCCGACTAGAGCTTCCGCGTCCCGAGCCTGCTCCAGGGCGCGGTCGAGCACCAAGGTCACGTACGCATTGATCGTCGGATCCAGCTCCTCGATCCGCCGCGCGTACTCGCCCACCAGCTCGACCGGCGAGAGCTCCTTGTTCCTGATGAGGGCCGCCTGTTCGAGCGCAGGCATGAAGGCGAGATCGCCCACCGTTCCCCTTTCGTAATCGGCGCCGGGCCCCGGCGCCGAGGTCGCTACTCTGCCGTGGCCGGGAGGAGCGTCATGCGGAAGATCGATCCCGAGCCCGGCTCAGACTCTACCCAGATACGGCCCCCGTGGGCCTCGACGATCCCCTTGGTGATGTAGAGGCCGAGACCCGTGCCCTTCGTGACCCAGTTCGGCTTCTCGAGCATCACGAACTTGGAGAACACCTTGATCTTGTCCTCATCCGAGATGCCGATCCCTTCGTCTTTGACGCTGAGGCAGACGCGAGGACCCTCCGGCTCGTCGATGACTTCGGCGTCGATCATGACGAGCGTCCCGCTCTCCGAATAGCGGGTGGCGTTCGTCAGCAGATTGAGTAGAGCTTGACGCAGGCGGTCCGGATCCGCCTTCACAAGTGGGGTTTCGTTCGGGACGGCACTCGTCACGAGGTGCTTGGATGCGAGAGACGGGTGCACCCGGAGGATGCTGTCGAGGACCTCGACCAGGTTCACCGGCTCGAAGGAGTAGTTGACGCTGCCCGCCTCCATGCGAGACATGTCCAGGAGGTCGCTCACAAGGCGCGACAGTCGGGAAACCTCGCGCGAGATGATCTCCAGCACCTCCGAACGGCGCTCCCGAGGGATCGAATCGCCTTTCAGCATGTGGCTGAAACCCAGGACGGTGGTCATCGGGCCCTTCAGCTCGTGCGCGAGCATCGAGATGAAGTCCGACTTGGTGTGATCTATCTCGCGCAGCTGGTGGACCATGGCTCGATCTTGCTCGTGCGACCGCCCGGAAGTCAGTACGGCGGCCACGTATCCGGCGACGTTGACCGCGAGCTCGACATCCTCGTCGTCGAAGAAGCCGCGAGTGGGATCGATGGCGAGCAGCACCCCCATCGTGCTCCCATGGGCAACGAGAGGCACTGCCACGACCTGCTCGATGCCCAGGCTCTCGCGCAGATAGGCGTCCACCCACGAGTCCGAGGCGGCTTCGTTGGACACGACCGCGGCTCCGGTCCGAAGGACGGCTCCGGCGATCGTGATGTCGTCGACCGGCAGACAGATAGCGTCGAGGACGCTTTCCTTGATCCCCACCGCCGCACGTTGTGCGAGGAGAACGTCCCGCTCCTCGTCGTGCAGCAGCACGCAGACCTTGGCGCACCCCGATACCTCGGCGAAGGCCCTTACGGCCGTGCCCAAGATCGCCTCGAGACCTTCACTCCCGGTATGGATCTCGGCCAGTCTCCGCAGGGCTTGCAATTCACGTGCCTGACGATCGAGCGATGCGCGCAAACGCACGTTCTCGAGGCGAAGCGACGTCTGACGGGCGATCGTCACGAGGATCTCGAGATCCTCGGTTCGGAAGGCTCCGTCGGGAGAGTTGATGGCCGCTACCGCGCCAAGTCGTTGCCCGTCAGCCTCCAGCGGAACGATCACCATCTGCTGCGCCGCGAACATCTCCATGAGGACCGGGTCGATGTCTCCGCCCCGAGCCAGGTCGTTTATGACCTCGCCATCGCCCTCGAAGGCGCGCGCGAGGATGCCCGAGTCAACGAGAGAAACGGGATCGCTCGACAGGCCGATCGAGGAATACAGGTCCAATACGCTCGGCTCCGAACCGCACATCAGCAGCACGGCGTGGTCACAGTCCACGAACCGGGTCACATCCTGGAGCAGTTCCTGGATGACGAGAGGGTCATCGGCCCCACGAGGATGGCGATCGGCCGCCTCGTCTCGGATCGGAGGTTTCAGGTGGATGCCCCTTGGTCGGAAGGTGATGGAGTTGTCCTCAGATCCTTGTGGAGCGCGCATCCCTCACCAATTCGCTACGACTTGGGGCAATTCCTTCAAAGAAGCGATCCTGGTTTCGGGTCGGGAGTGGTAGCGACCTTTGCGGTCCAGCAGGATGCCTCCGATCCCGACCGATGCGGCGGGCTCCATGTCCATACCCGGTGAATCTCCCACATGCACGGCGTTCTCGGGGCCTACGCCCGCGCGCTCGAGAGCCAATCTGTAGATGGCCGGATCCGGCTTCTCAACTCCCTCGAGCCCCGAGATAACGGATACATCGAAGAGATGCCCGACCTCTAGCTCGACCAGCATCTCCTCGAGCCATTGCTCGAAGTTCGAGATGAGCCCGAGCCTGTATCCGGCGCGCTGAAGTTCTCGCATGGCGGGCAACGCGTCGTCGAACAACGCATAGGACGCCGAGCTGGAGAAGGCGGCGTACAGCTCTTGGACCAATGCTTCGTCCTCGACGCCGAGCTCGGCAAGCAACCTCCGATAGAGGTAGGACCAGAAGGCCCACGACGCCTCGGCCGACAACGACGGGTCCTTGACACCCGTCTCGTCTGCTAGGTCCACGAGGTGTGGAGCCAGACGCTCCTGCACCTCGCGTATCGCCTCCACGTCGAGTGGCCGCCCGCAGCGTTCGCTGACGACGGCGAAGAGCTCCGGAAAGGATGGGTGCGGATGCAGGATCGTCTCACCGGCATCGAGGAACACGACCTCGATCAACGGCGAGCCAACCGTTCCAGTTCCGTCCACACGCGGTCGGCCTCGGGCACGAGGTCCTCGACCGTTCCACTGTTGTCGACGACGATGTCGGCCTTCTTCAACAACGTCTCGGGGTCCATCTGCGATGCCATCCGTGCGCGGATGTCCGACAGCGTCATCCCGCGGTCCGACGCGAGACGCTCCTCTCGGACCGCATCATCGGCCGTGACCACGACCAGAACATCGACGCTCTCGACCAGACCGGCTTCGAGGATCAATGCGGCGTCGAGAACGACGACCTCATCGGTAGCGCTGAGCTTCTCGAGGCGGTCCGCAACGCCCTTCATGATGACGGGGTGGACGATCGCGTTGAGGGCGGCGAGGGCCTTGTCGTCGCCGAAGACGATGCCGGCGAGTACCTTGCGATCGATGGCCATCGAGTGAGGCGCCAGGATCTCGTCCCCGAACTGTTCGACGACGGAATGCCAGGTAGGTGCGCCAGTCTCGAGGGCATCGCGTCCGAGAGCGTCGGCGTCGATTATCTGGGCGCCTCGCTCGGCCAGGAGCACCGCGAACGTGGACTTGCCCGCACCGATGCCCCCGGTTAGGCCGACGACGAACATCGCCCTGCTACTTCTGGCCGCGTCGCTTCAGGTCTTCGACGATCGACTCGATGGACTCGTCCCCCGTGGGCTCCGTGGGCTCGACGGTCTCGGTGGAGTCCTCCGCCCCGGCCTCTCCCTCGGCGGCCGCAGCCGGTGCATCGTCCGCGACGATCTCTTCGACGGTTCCGCCGGGAGCGGCGTCCGGATCGGGGTCCTCTTGCTCGAGTCGAACGTCCAGGTCGGGCTCATCGGACGGCGCGGCGGTGAGCGCCTCGTCGCCTTCGGGGGACCGATCCGCCGACATCATGTTGGTGAGCTCGGCCTCTTCCTTCTCCTCGGGAGGCGCCGCCTCGCGAGCGATCCCGGGATCGGAGGCCTCTTCGGTGGATGTCGGCTCGATCGAGATCTCGGAGTCGCCGGGTTCGCCGGTCCCCTCCTCGGTTTGCGCCGCTTGTTTGCGCGACAGGCTGATGCGGCGGCGATCGAGGTCGATGTCGATGATCTTGACGGGGATGCGATCGTGAACGCGCACCTCGTCCTCCGCCCTTTCGACGTGGTGCTCCGCGAGCTCGGAGATGTGTACAAGGCCCTCGATGGCGTCGTCGACCTCGACGAAAGCACCGAACGGCACCAGCTTGGTCACGCGACCTTCGATGATGTCGCCGACCTCATGCTGCCGCGCGAACAGTCGCCACGGGTCCTCTTGGGTTGCTTTGAGCGACAGAGACACGCGCTCGCGCTCGAGGTCCACGTCGAGCACCTCGACATCGACTTCCTCGCCCACGTCGACGACCTCACTCGGGTGGTCGACGTGCTTCCAGGACAACTCGGAGACGTGAACGAGCCCGTCGACCCCGCCGAGGTCCACGAAGGCCCCGAAGTTGACGATCGAGGACACGCTTCCCTTTCGAACCTCGCCCTTCGTCAGCGAAGTGAGGAACTCCTGACGCTGTTCGGCCTGCGACTCCTCGAGGAACTTACGACGCGAGAGCACCACGTTGTTCCGGTTCTTATCTAGCTCGATGATGCGGCACTCGAGAGGCTTTCCGACGTACGGCGCGAGATCGCGCACGCGACGCATCTCGACCAGTGACGCGGGGAGGAATCCGCGCAGGCCGATGTCGAGGATGAGCCCGCCCTTGACGACCTCGATGACCGGGCCCTCAACGGTGCCGTCGCGATTCTTGATCTCCTCGATCTTGCCCCACGCACGCTCGTACTGCGCACGCTTCTTCGAGAGGATCAGGCGACCGTCGGCGTCCTCCTTCTGGAGCACGAGAGCTTCGATCTGCTCGCCGATCGAGACGACCTCGCTCGGGTCGACGTCGTTGCGGATCGATAGCTCGCGGATCGGGATCACGCCTTCGGACTTGTAACCGATATCGAGAAGGGTTTCGTCCTTGTCGATCTTCACTACCTGCCCGGTCACGATGTCGCCTTCGTCGAACGGCTTGATGGTTGCTTCGATCGCAGCCATGAGCTCTTCGACCGAATCGCCGACGTCGTTCTCGACGATCGTGCCACCGGCGAACGTGGGGCCCGAGGTGGACGGGGCGGTGCGGGTGATGAGGCCGCCCGAGCCATCGGGCAGAGTGGCCTCATCGGTCTCCTGCGTTGTGGAGACCGTGGCCGAGGCTTGGACAGCCTCGTCTTGCGATTGGGTCATGTAGGTGGATTCCTCCTTGTACCGAAAATAGGCCCCCTGAGGGGGCCGAAGAAGTATAGGGGGCCAGGTCATACCGCTCAAACCTCGCCCCGGGCCCGTTCCCCTACATGCGGCCGGCGGCGATGATCCGCTGGAGGAATCGCTGGGTCCTCGGGTGCGAAGGGGACGTGAAGATCTGGTCGGGCGGGCCGGCTTCGGCTATGACGCCTTCGTCCAGGAAGCAGACCCGATCCGCGATGTCACGGGCGAAGCTCATCTCGTGGGTGGCGATCACCATGGTCATCCCCCGGCCGGCCAGCTCCCTGATCAGGTTCAACACCTCGGCTATGAGCTCCGGATCCAGGGCACTGGTGACCTCGTCGAGCAAGATCAGCTCCGGGTCCATCGCCAGCGCTCTCACGATCGCGACTCGCTGTTGCTGGCCGCCCGACAGGCGATCGGGATAGTCATCGATCTTCTCCGCAAGCCCGAAGCGGTCTAGCAACCCCCTCGCGCGTTCCTCCGCCTCCGACCGGCTGAGGCCCAGAGCCTCGCGGGGGCCGAGGGTGATGTTGCGAAGGACCGTCATGTGCGGGAAGAGATTGAAGGCCTGGAACACGATCCCGATGCGCTGCCGCACGCGGTCCTCGTCGATGCCCACCCGAGTGATCTCCTCGTCGCCCAGCCAGATCCGTCCTCCGTGCACGGGCTCGAGGAGGTTGATGCACCTCAGCAGGGTCGACTTCCCGGAACCGGATGCTCCGATCAAGCAGACCACTTCGTGCGCCGCGACATCCAGCGAGATGCCCCGGAGGACGCGGGTGTCGTTGAACGACTTGGACACATCCTGTATCCGAAGTGCGCGCGCCGCTTCGGTCATCCGATGGCCCCGGGGACGTCGTGCGGAGCGCCGGCCGCGGTACCCAGTGCGCCCGGGGCCGCGCCTCCCGCTTCCCGCCGGCCCCGATCGCGCGCTATCAGGTGATCGGTGAAACGCGCCAGCGGGATCGTCACGAGCACGAACAGCAATGCGGCGACGACGTAAGCGGAGTAGTTGAATTGCTCCGCCCCGTAGATCTGCGCCGCGCGAGCGGCTTCTATCGATCCCAGGACCGACACGAGGGCGGTGTCCTTCTGAAGGCCGATGAAGTCGTTGAGCAACGGTGGGATCACGCGCCGCACGGCCTGAGGCAAGACGACGAAACGCATCGACTGCCAGCGGGATAGTCCCAGAGACCGGGCCGCAGCCGCCTGGCTCTGATGAACCGAGTCGATGCCCGCCCGATAGACCTCGGCAACGTACGCCGAATAGACGAGCACGAGCGCGACGATCCCGTAGGTGATGTCGGAGCGCGTGGACACGTAGCCCAGCCCGAGCCCCGGGACTCCGAACCCGATCATGTAAAGAACCAGGATGAGCGGGACGCCCCTGAAGATGTCCGTGTACACGACCGCCACTGCGCGGAACGGGAAGAAGACCGGGCCGGGCACGCTTCTCACCAGCGCGATAACGAGAGCCAGGACCAAGATGAAGGCCTCGGCGATCATGAACATCCTCACGTTCAGCAGGAACGCCTCGGCCACCGACGGGGCGGTCGCGGTACCGAGCAGGGATCGCTTCAGGTGCACCCAGTTGAGGAAACGCTCGCCGACGATGTCACTACCCGGCGCCAGCGCCACGACGATAGCCACCGCGATGAAGAACACGATCGTGCTCGTCGTCGACACCAGTACCGCGCGATCCCCCAGGAGGCGCGACCCTCGCCCCGCCGACCTCTTCGCGTCACCCAAAGGGTTCGACCGGTTAGTCGGTCAGCTCGGGAACGCCGAGATAGTCCTGGAGCCACTCCTCTTGAAGCCCCTCGAGCGTCCCGTCGCCCTTCACCTCATCCAACACCTGATTCACGCAATCGACGAGAGGGCTGTCCTTCTCGAACACCATGCCGAAAGGTTCCTCGGTTGGATACTGCCCGATGACCTCCGTGCCCTTGATCTCGAAGTCACGCAGATAGACGGTCGTCACGACATCCGTTACCAGCGCGTCGATCTGTCCGCTCTCGAGCGCCGACTTCACGTCGTTGGTCGTGTCGAAGACCTTCGGGTCGGTGTCGGGCTGGATACTCTCGTTGATGAAGGCCAGACTCGTGGTCCCCACCTGGGCGCCGAGCTGAGCGCCCTTGAGGTCTGCCAGGCTCGTCGCATCCCCGATGTCGGAACCCTCGGCGGCCAAAAACCCCTGATTGTTGTTGAAGTACCCATCGCTGAAGTCGACGGCCTGGGCACGCTCGGGCGTGATCGATATCTGGTTGATGTCGAAGTCGTAGTTCTTCGCGCCCGGTGCATAGGACTTGTTGAAGGGCTCGACGACCCACTTGATGTCGAGATCCATGCGCTCGGCGATCTCGGCGGCCAGCTCCCCCTCGAATCCCGAGTAATCCTTCGGGGATCCCTCGAACCAGGGCGGGTACGCGGGGCGGTCGGTCGCAACCGTCAGCGTTCCGTCTTCCAGGGTCGGAGGGTTGGACAACTCGCAGCCTCCCTGAGCCGCGCTGTCACCGCCAGGATCGTCCGACGCTTCTCCACACGCGACGGCCAGAACCAACATCGCAGCCAGGACGGCTACTAACTTCCTCGGCATAGCTCCCAAGCCTCCAGTTGTGAGATCGGACGGACGCGCTCTGTCTCCGTGCCATCACGCGCCCCGGCCACGCCACCGACCCTATCCGAGGGAACGACTCAGCCCTTGGCGTCGGCCCAACTGATCCCGTACGACACGTCCACAACGAGCGGCACCTTCATCTCGGCCACGGAGGACATCTCTGTCGCGATGAGCTCCGCGGCCTCGGCCCGATCCCCTTCGGGGACCTCGAACACGAGCTCGTCGTGGACGGTCAGGATCATGCGGGCGCTCGATCGCTGCGCCTGTAGGGCCCGGTCGACGTTGATCATCGCCAGCTTCATGATGTCCGCTGCGGATCCCTGGATCGGCGCGTTCAGTGCCTGCCGCTCGCCGATGGCACGGACGCGCGGATTACCGCTGCCCAGCTCGGGCAGGTAGCGCCGGCGCCCGAACATCGTCGTGGTGAACCCGTCGGCGTAAGCCTGCGTGACGATCTCGTCGAGGAACTTGCTCACCTCGCCGAACTGCTCGAGGTAAGCATCGATGAACGTCTGAGCTTCGGCGACCGGGACGTTGAGTCGCTCGGCGAGTCCAGGTGCGCCCATGCCGTAGCTGAGCCCGTAGTTGACCATCTTCGCGACCGAACGATGGCGCGTCTCGAGCTGGGCCGCGGGGAGGTCGAAGATGCGCTCTGCCGTGGCCGTGTGGATGTCGTCTCCCTGGTCGAAGACCTCGACCAGGATCGGGTCCTCGGACAGATGGGCCATCACTCGCAGCTCGATCTGGGAATAGTCGATCGAAAGCAGAACGTGCCCCTCCTCCGCGACGAAGGCCCGTCGGGTTTTCCGTCCGAGCTCCGTGCGCACCGGGATGTTCTGCAGGTTCGGGTTCGTACTGGACAGCCGGCCGGTTGTGGTCGCCGTCTGCTCGTAGGTCGTGTGGACGCGTCCGTCGTTCGGATCGACCAGGGGCGGAAGCGCGTCTACGTACGTGTTCTTGAGTTTGGCCAGCTCGCGATACTCGATGAGCTTGCCGACGAAGGGATGCTGATCGACGAGCTGTGCCAACGCTCGCACGTCCGTGGACAGACCCGTCTTCGTCCGCCTCGTCGTCTTGAGACCCAGCTTGTCGTAGAGGAGGGTGCGGAGCTGTTGGGGGGAGCCCAGGTTGATGCGCTCCCCTGCGAGGTCGTAACACTCGGCCTCGAGCTCGCCGATGTCCTTGTCCAGGGTCCGCGCCATCTCGCTGAGGTACTCGAGGTCGATCTTGATGCCGGCCGTCTCCATCCGAGCGAGCACAGGGATAAGGGGATGCTCCACGTCGCGATAGAGGTCGGCCATCCCCAGGCGCTCGAGCTCGGGCTCGACGGCCCGAGCGATCTCGATGATCGCGAGGGCGCGCAACGAGGCATCTTCCGCCTCGGCCTCATCCGCGCCATCGGCCAGATCGAGAGAGGTCTGCGCGCCGTCCTCGGGCCGGGTCACCGGGTCGACCGCCTGCAGCTCGCGGCCGGTGTACTTGCGCGCCATCTCGGCCAGCGCATAGGCGGGAGCGGCGGGATCCAACAGATAGCACGCGACCGCAGTGTCGAGGCTCAATCCACCGAGATACACGTCCATCGCGGCTAACGACAGAAGGGCCTCCCGGCCCCCATGGGCGACGACCTCCACGGAGGGATCCTCGAGCACGCCTTTGAGGGCGGTGGACACCTCGGCGACGGCCACGCCCTGAGGACCGAGCGGAACGAAGGCAACCGTGCCGTCGCCCCAGGAGAACGCCAGCGCGCGGGGGACCCCGCGTGCTGAGGCCGGTATGACGTCGATCGAGAACGCCTGCGCGCCGGAGAGCTCCCGGGCCAGGTCCCCGAGCTTCGCGGGATGGTCGTACACCTCGACCCGCAGCTCGAACGGAGTGCCCTCGCCCTCGGCGGCCTCGGGGAGATCCGAGAGGAGGCGTTCGAGGAGCGTTCGGAACTCGAGCGACTTGAACAGCTCCTCGAGCTCCGCGAGGTCCCACCCGCCCATCTTCAACTCGTGGGCCTCGGCCCCCTCTACGGGGACCTCGGCAAGCGTGGACAGCTTCTTGTTGATGGCCACCTGATCCGCGTGTGCCGCTAGGTTCTGAGACAGCTTCGGCGTTTGTTCGGATGCATGTTCGACGACGGCCTCGGAACTGCCGTACTTCTGGATCAACTTCGCCGCCGTCTTGGTGCCCACGCCGGGGACACCCGGTAGGTTGTCGGAGGTGTCCCCTTCGAGGGCCTTCAGATCGACGTACTTGCTGGGCGGAACGCCGTACCGCTCCTCCACCGCCTTCGCATTCATCTCGACGATGTCGGTGATCCCTCGGCGGTTGTACAGAACCTTGATGTCGTCGTTCACGAGCTGGAAGAAATCCCGATCTCCCGTGACGATCTTCACATCGATCTGCTCCCCGGCGGCTCGTTTGGCGAGGCAGGCGATGATGTCGTCCGCCTCATGGCCCGGCAACTCGAACACGGGGATGTGCATGACGCGCAGCACCTCCCTAATCAACGGAAGCTGCGGCCCGAACGTCTCGGGCGCCGACGAACGCGTGGCCTTGTAATCGGAGAACTCGGCGGTTCGCTCGAGCGGAGCGCTCATGTCGAAGCAACATGCGATGTGGTCGGGGCGTTGCTCCTGTAGGAGCTTGATGAGCATCGACGTGAACCCGTAGACCGCGTTGGTGTGCGTTCCGTCGGTCGTCTGAAGGTCCTCGGGAAGCGCGTAGAACGCGCGGAACGCGAGCGAATGTCCATCGAGGAGCAGCATCTTGGGCCGGGCGGGCCTCTTGGGTGGAGTCATTCCGATCGAGCTTACAATCCGAGTATGCCCCCAGCTTCTCCGGACCTTCGCGATCTCAACCCCGCCTCCAAGGAGTACCTCGAGGCCGTTTACGAGCTCGAAGAGGAAGGCCAGCGCATCCTTCAAGCCCGAATCGGCGAGCGTCTCGGCCTGGCTCCCGCGACCGTGTCCGAGGCCGTCAAGCGTCTGGCGAACGAGGGCTACGTGAGCGTTGAGGGGGCCCGAGACATCGTCCTAACCGAGAACGGGCGCGTGGTCGCCGAGACGCTGGTTCGCCGCCACCGTCTGGCGGAGCGGATGCTCGTCGACATCCTCGGGATCCCCTGGCATATGTGTCACGAGCAGGCGGAAGACTGGGAAAAGGTCATGACGGCCGACGTCGAGGAAGCGATCCTCTCGAAGCTGTCGGGCGAACCGACCTGTCCCCACGGCAACCCCATCCCCGGAACCCATTCGGCGATCACCTGGTCCGATCTGAAGTCGGTGGCATCCATGAGCGCCGGTGAGAGCGGGCGCCTCACGAGGCTGCTCGAAGACGTCGAACTGGATCACGACGTTCTCCTGTACCTCGAGAACCATGCGCTCATGCCGGGGGTGGACCTCCAGGTCATGGAGGTTGCTCCCGATGGGACGCGCACCCTCGAGCTCGAGGGGACACGCGTGGCCCTGGGGCAGCGCCTGGCCGACAACCTCTGGGTGATGCCCTCGAACGACCGCGCGTAAGCGCCCGGCTAGGCCACGGCGGTCAGGAGCCGCGCTCGGCGAGCTCCTTGTCGAGGAAGAACAGAGCGTCGCCACGATCCCCGATCCGTCGCAGAGACTCGACGATGCGACCGACGCTCTTCTCCTCCTCGACCTGCTCGGTCGCGAACCAGTCCAGCCACGCCTGGGAGGCGTAGTCCTTCTCCTCGACTACGACCGTGTACAGGTCGGCGATCGCCTCGCTGACCGCCTTCTCGTGGCCTAACGCTTCTTCGAAGACCGCCAGAGGAGAGGCGAAGTCTTTCGGTGGTTGCTCCAACGTCTCGAGGTTGACGGTCGCCTCCCTATCGTTGATGAAGTCGAAGAACTTCATCGCGTGATGGACTTCCTCCTGTGACTGGCTGCGGAGCCAGCGCCCCATCCCCGGCAAGCTCTGTGACTCGGCGTAGGCGGACATGGATAGGTAGACGTATGCGGAGCGCAGCTCCATCGCGAGCTGTTTGTTCATCGCTTCCTCGACGCGGTTCGCGAGCATGTGTACCTCCGTTAGTAGTGACGACGATGATGAAGTCAGCGGCCACGCTACCGAACTGCGGCGGGTTCGTTTGTACTGCGGACCGACCCGTCGCTCTACGGCGAGCCGTTCGTCCGAGGGTCGGCGCTCCGAACACGGCCCCCCGGAACGCTCCGGCGCGACTCACGGCGACACATGACTCCCCCGGATGACGAGAGCCCAGGTGAGGAACCCGGAGAGAAGGATCAACATCAAAGAGGCGAGCGAGGCGTTGACGAAGATGGCGCTCTCGGTCGCGGACCAGATCTTCATAGCCAGCGTCTGGAACCCCGCGGGGGCCAGGATCAGGGTGGCGGGGAGCTCTTTCATGGTGGACAGAAGGACGATCCCGGCGCCGGACAGCAGCGCCGGCCGCATGAGGGGGAGATCGACGCGAACGAGGCGACGCCAGCGATCGGCTCCCAGCGAGCGAGCCGCGTCCTCCACGTTGCGGGGGATGCCCGCCACCGCCACCTGCGCGGTGCGAAGCGATTGGGCGCCGAAATGAACCACGTACGCAAGTACCAACAGGGGCAGCGTTTGGTACAGGAAACCCAACCCCGGGGCGCTCAGCACCCAGAAGACGAACGACAGTGCGACCACGAGCCCCGGGAGCGCGAAACCGCCGACGATCACTGCGTTGGCACCCCCGGCCAGGCGGCTTCGATATCGCACCGAGAGGTAGGCAACCGGGAGGACGACCGCCACCGCCACCGCCGCCGCTGCGAGCGCGGCGCCTGACGTGTTGAGGACCGGTCCGGCCAGGTCCCCCACCTCGGTCAAGAGCTCGCCGCCCGTCATCGTTCCGGCTCTCAAGCCGCGCAGCGACCACCACAGCAGGACGGCGATGGGCACGATGAGAGCAGTGGTCACGAGTGCTGCGATCGCCGCGAAAGCCACCGGCTTGAGGGGTCCGCGGAGGGCCAGCTGGAGCGGCCGCTGCGACCTCCTGAGATCGGCACGCAGGGTTCCACGTGCCACGAAACGCTCGAGAAAAACGACGGCAACCGCCAGCAGCCCAAGTTGCAGACTGAGTGCCAGGGAGGTGGAGCGGTCGAACAAGCGCGTCGCATAGATGACCCTCGTGAGGGTGTCATAGCGCATGAGCTGAACGACGCCGAAGTCGCTGATCGAATACAAGAACACCAGAAGCGTCCCTGCCCCGATCGCACCGCGCGACTGTGGCAGCACCACCCGCCAGAACGTCTTGTAGGAGCTCGTGCCCAGCAGGCGCGCCGATTCTTCCAACGATGATGGAAGTTGAGCGAGCCGCGCCGCTGCCGGCAGGAACACGTACGGGTAGGTGAAGAGCGTCAACACGAAGAACGATCCCCAGAATCCGTGGAAGGGCCTGACTCGCTCGACACCCAGGGGGGCCAGCATGGTCTCCAACAGGCCCCCGGGCGCAAAGGCAGTGAGGAAGACGAACGCACCGATGTATGACGGGATCACGAGCGGGAGAGGGAGGAGGATCCGCCACAGACGGCGCCCGGGCACATCCGTGCGTGTCGTGAGCCATGCGGCTCCCGTGCCAAGCACGGTGGCCGCGATCGACACGGCAACGGCCAGCAGCATGCTCCATCCTAATGGCGCGAGAGCTTTGGAAGCCGAGATCGTGCGCCAGAACGCCTCCGCTTCGGAAGCGTTCTGTACGAGTAGATAACCGAACGGGATGCTGAACAGGGCGACCACGGATCCCGCCGCCACGCGCAGCCCCCATGGGCCCGAGAGCGCGCGACGATCTCTAGAGAAGGCCACTCTGGGAGATCATCGTGGTCGTGGCCTTGAGCCCTTCGCCGAGGTCATCGATATCGACGTCGGGGGAATCGAGCGACTCCAGTGGCGGCAGCTCGTCCGCAGCGTCGACGGCATCGGTAAGCGGGTACTCGAACCCCTCCTCCGCGTAGTACGTCTCGGAGTCCCGCGACAGCATGAACTCGACGAATGCCTCGGCGTCCTCCTGCTGATCGGTGGACGCGAGCACGCTCGCCGTGGACACGATCAATAAGCTTCCGACATCGGATCCAGGGAAGATGTGGTTACGCGTCGGCGCATCGGGGTTCTCGGCGAGGTAGCCGAAGTTGTAGTAGTGGTTGACGAGGCCCATCGGAACTTCCCCCCGCGCGACCGCATCGACGATCGCAGAATTGTCGGCGTAGGTGGGCGATTCGTTCGCGACCATCCCCTCGAGCCACCGGCGAGCGACATCGTCCCCGTCGATCTGTCGCATGGCCGTGACGAAATCCTGGAAGGAGCCATTCGTGGGGGCCAGCCCCACCTCCCGGCGATAGCGCGCGTCGGTGAGCTCGAACACCGACGCGGGGAGCTCCCCCTCATCGACCAGCTCGCTGTTGTAGACCAGCACTCGCTGGCGGGCCGATAAACCCACCCAGCGCCCGTCGTCCGCGCGGAACCGATCATCGACGTCCGCGAGTAGCTCCTCCGGTACGGTGGCAAGCAGGCCCTGATCGTCGAGGAATCCCACCGAGCCTGGACTCTGGGACAGGAACACATCGGCGGGGCTGCTGTCCCCCTCGCTCTCGATCAGCAGCGCCAGATCGGCGGAGTCGCCGTAGCGGATGTCTATCTCCGTCCCGGAACTGCTCGCGAACTCTTCCAGCAGGGGCCCGATGAGCTCCTCCTCGCGTCCCGAATAGATCGTGAGCGTCGTGTCGCTCGAACACCCGGGAAGGAGCGCTGCGGCCAGGGCGACCGCTACGACGGTCGCCCCGAGGCCTCTCCTGCTCGCCGTGCCGGTCCTCATCGTGGTCGCCCTCCTCATCGTGGCCTGCATGTAAGGGCACCCTAACAAGATTGATAAGGGGGGGCGAACTATGGGCCGCCTGGCCCGCGGATCCGGACCTCAGTCGCGCGGGTACGCCACGGCCCGCCGGCCGCTGTGCTTCAAGGCCACCCGGTCCCCCGGGTGGAACTCGGGGGCGGCGAGAACCCGCGCTCGAAGCAACGGGCCGCCGTCGGGTCTCACCAGGTAGATCGCATCGTGACCGTAGAACTCGACCCCCTCCACGGTTGCTTCGTCCCCGGGGACGACGAAGACGTCCTCCGGCCGCAGGAGAACGACCGCGGCGCCCCCCACATCCGTGGCCAGCGGGACCGATCCGATCGTGGTTACGGCCGTCCTGTCGGCCGCCATGGCGTCCATGAAGTTCGCATCGCCGATGAACTCCGCGACGCGTTTCGTTGTGGGTGACTCGTAGAGGCGAGCCGGGCGATCCTGCTGCACGATCATGCCGTCGAACATGACGGCGACGATCTCGCCGATAAGGAAGGCCTCTTCCTGATCGTGGGTAACGAACACGGTCGTGATCCCCAGGTCCGCGAGCAGAGCGCGGACGTCCGCCCGTATCTGCGTTCGGAGAGCGGAATCGAGGTTCGAGAATGGCTCGTCCAGCAGGAGGACGGAGGGATTGCTCGCCAGGGCGCGCGCGAGAGCCACCCGTTGCTGCTGCCCTCCGGACAGAGTGCCCGGCATCCGGTCGCCGAAGCCCGCGAGGTCCACCATGGCGAGGGACCGCTCGATCGAATCGGACGTGCGCTGCTTGCGCGGCATGCCGAACGCGACGTTGTGCCTGACGTCGAGATGTGGGAAGAGCGCCCAATCCTGGAACACCATCCCCACCCCACGTTGTTCCGGAGCCACGAAGCTTCCGGACCCGCTGAGGAGGCGGTGACCCACCTCCACCGTTCCCGAATCCGGGCGCTCCAGCCCGGCCACCGCGCGAAGCATGGTGGTCTTCCCGCAACCGCTGGGTCCGAGAAGGGCGAGGATCGAGCCGCTCGGAACGTCGAGGTCGGCGCCCTTGAGCACCGCCGCGGACCCGAACGTCTTGGTGAGGCCCCTTACCTGCAGGACCTGTTGGTGGCGCTGCCTTATGGGGGCCGGGATCCGGCGTCCGGCGACCCTCCCGTAGAAGTTAGGCATACCTAATAACTTATCGCAGCGAGGACGAAACCACACCCTACGGCCCCCCGCGGCCCGGGATTCGTTGACTCGCCCGAGCCGCCGCGGTAGCGTGCGTGCGAAACTTGACCGTAGAGCAACGGCGCTCGCCAAGCGGGCGCCTTTTTCGTGCCCGCGATGACCAGGAAAGGGCGCTCGAGTGCTCTACGACCCCCGACGCGACGAGAGGGACGCCTGTGGGATCGGCTTCGTCGCGGACGCGCGCGGTCGCAGCGCCCGGTCGATCGTGGACACCGCCCTCGAGGCCCTGTGCCGCGTCAAGCACCGTGGAGCCGTGGCCTCCGACTCCCTGACGGGAGACGGCGCCGGTCTCCTGACCCCGCTCCCCCGCCGGTTGCTACACGAAGCCTCCGAGGCGAACGCCGGTCCCGACGAGGCCCGGCTCGGCGCAGCGATGATGTTCCTGGATCCGAGCGACCCGGCAGGAGGCCGCGCCGTCGTCGAGGAGGCGTGCGCGGCCGAAGGCATCCAGCTCGCGTCGTGGAGGAGTGTTCCGGTCGACCCCCGCGCCCTCGGTGAGACGGCTCGCTCCACCGCGCCGCTGATAGAGCAGGGGATCCTGTCCCGGCCCGTCGGAGTCGACGAGGAAGACGCCGAACGCCGGGCGTTCAGAGCGCGTCGCTTGATCGAGCGCGAGACGCGCCTCCGTCCGCTGAACCTCTACGTGGCATCGCTCTCCTTCCGAACGATCACATACAAGGCCCTGTGTGCCGCCGACCAACTCGCATCCTTCTATGGCGACCTAGCGGACGAGCGTTTCCACGCGTGGTTCGCACTCTTCCATCAGCGGTACTCGACGAACACGACACCGACGTGGGAACGAGCCCAACCGTTCCGCTTCCTCGGACACAACGGGGAGATCAACACGATCCGCGGGAACGTCGCGGCCATGCGAGCACGCGAAGGGCGGTTGGGATCGGAGGACCTCGCGCCTGAGGAGCTACTACGACCCACTCTCGATCCCACAAGCTCCGACTCGGGGATGCTCGACGAGGCGCTGGAGTTGCTCGTTCGAGGAGGACGGGAGCTCGCGCACTCGACGACGATGCTCGTTCCGCCGCCATGGTCCGACGTCGTGGGGCTCGACCCCGACATCCGCGACTTCTACCGCTACCACGCGTGTCTCATGGAGCCGTGGGACGGTCCCGCCGCGCTGGTCTTCGCCGACGGGCTCCGAGTGGGTGCGGCCCTCGACCGTAACGGGCTGCGGCCGTTGCGCGTATCGGTCTGCGAGGACGGACTCGTCGCATGTGCATCCGAGGCGGGAGCGGTCCCCACCCGAGGGCACGGGCGCGTACGCCGCACGAAGATCGGGCCGGGACAGCTCCTTCTGGTGGATCCGGATCGAGGCGGTGTGCTCGAAGACTCCGCCTTGAAGCGACACCTCGCGTCCCGGCGGCCATACGGGGAGTGGGTCGCCGACCACATGGAAGAGGTCGGGCCGGGCGTGCCGTTGACGGTCTCCCCTGGAGACGTGACCGCTCGACAGGTCGCCGTTGGTTTCACGAAGGAGGAACTGACCGTGGTCCTGAGGCCCATGGCGACCGACGGACACGAGCCCACCTCGTCGATGGGAGACGACACCGCACAGCCCCCACTCGCTGCGAACCCTCGCCCCGTCTTCTCGTTCCTCAAGCAGCGGTTCGCACAGGTAACCAACCCGCCCATCGACCACCTGCGCGAGCGCCATGTGATGTCGGCCTCGACGCTGATCGGCCGCCGGTCGCCGCTGCTTCACGAGCGGCCCCGGGCGGCGGCGGTGCGCCGCTACACGAGCTTCACTCTGTTCCCGAGCGCTCTGGATGCCCTGATCGCATCGGGCGCCTGCGTTCTGGACGCGACGTTCGCGGTGTCGGGGGGACGGTCGGGCCTCCGAACGGCCTGCCTGAGGTTGGCGGAAGTGGCGGTGGCGGCCGCGGAGGCCGGCGCCGAGACCTTGATCGTGAGCGACCGCGGCGTGACCTCCGACCGGGCCCCGGTACCCTCGGCCCTCGCCGCCGGAGCGGTCCATCACGCGTTGTTGCGATCCGGATCCCGCTCTCTGGTGGGACTGGTCGCGGATTCGGGCGATGCGCGCGAGACCCATCACGTTGCCTGCCTATTGACCAACGGGGTCGATGCCGTCTGCCCTCGCCTCGCGCTCGAGACGATCGTGGAGCTCGTCGCGAGGGGCCGGCTCGGCGGGGACGTGGATGCGGCACAGGGACAGCGCAACTTCTTCGACGCGCTAGAGGATGGGGTCCTCAAGGTGATGTCGAAGATGGGCATCTCCACGGTGGACTCATACCGCGGTGCACAGATCATCGAGGCGGTTGGTCTGGGGGGCGACGTCGTCCAACTCTGCTTCCCCGGACTCTCCTCGCGTATCGGGGGCCTCGGTTTCGAGCAACTGTGCGATGACATCCTGTCGCGGCACGGCCTTGCGTTTCGGGACAAGCCCGTACTCCCGGTCCACGGGATCATCAAGTTCAAGAAGGGCGGCGATTACCACGCCTATAACCCGGATGTCACCGACGCGCTCCACCAGGTCGCCGGGCTGAAGGGATCGCCTGCGGTCGACGTGCGCGATCGCGAGATGGATGCCGCTCATGAATTGCGGCGCGCGGTGAAGGGGGACGGATCGGCGTACGAGCGATTCGCGGCGCTGGTGGATGGACGACCTCCAGCGGAGCCGCGTGACCTCCTCGAGATGATCCCGGCCGGCCCCCCCGTGCCGATCGAGGATGTCGAAGACGCCCGATCGATCGCGCGCCGGTTCTCCACGGGGGCCATGTCACACGGCGCCTTGTCTGCCGAGGCGCACGAGACGCTGGCGGTGGCCATGAACCTCATCGGGGGGATGGCCAACACCGGTGAGGGCGGCGAGTCGCCGGGGCGGTATCGAGACGAACGAAACTCCGGCATCAAGCAGATCGCCTCCGGCCGGTTCGGGGTCACGCCGGCATACGTGGCGCACGCCCGAGAGCTGCAGATAAAGATGGCGCAGGGATCGAAGCCCGGGGAGGGTGGGCAGCTTCCCGGAGTCAAGGTGAGCTACGAGATCGCGAAGCTGCGGCACACGGTCCCCGGAGTCGCCCTCATCTCTCCCCCGCCTCACCACGACATCTATTCGATCGAGGATCTCGCGCAACTCATCTTCGACCTCAGACAAGCGAACCCGCGCGCGGACGTATCAGTGAAGCTGGTTGCTTCCGAGGGGGTCGGCACGATCGCAGCCGGGGTGGTCAAGGCGCTCGCCGACGTCGTCCACGTCGCCGGCGCGGACGGTGGAACCGGCGCCAGCCCTCTCTCCTCGATCAAGAATGTGGGGCTTCCATGGGAGATCGGCCTGGCCGAGACGCAGGCGGCCCTGAGTGCCAATGGCTTACGGTCGCGCGCCCGCATACGGGTCGACGGCGGCTTCAAGACGGGCCGGGACGTCGTGATCGCTGCACTGATGGGAGCGGACGAATACTCCTTCGGTACGGCGGTCCTGGTGGCCGAAGGGTGCATCCTGGTACGGACCTGCCACCGCGACACGTGCCCCGTCGGGATCGCCACTCAGAACCCGGACCTGCGAGCAAAGTTCGCCGGCACCCCCGAGATGGTGGCCCGTTATCTCTTGTTGGTCGCCGAGCAGGCGCGCCGGTTGCTCGCATCGTTGGGTCTCCCTTCGATCGACGAAGCGATCGGTCGGACCGAGCTCCTGCGCCAGCGACGCCTCGACGACGAGCGGCCCGACTCTTTGATCCTGACAACGCTGCTTGCCGAACCCGGGGAACAACGGCGCTTCGTCCGTGACGACGCGATCGTGGGGCCACGATCGAGCCTCGGCGACCGCCTCTATCAAGATGGCTTCGGTGCGCTAGAACGGAACGAACGCGTCGATCTGAGTTACGCGATAACCACCGCCGATCGCTCGGTGGGCGCCCGCCTCGGATGCGCTTCATCGGTGGAGCTCCCGGCTCGTCACCACGGTTCGGTGCGTGCGGCGTTCGAAGGAGAGGCCGGTCAATCCTTCGGAGCGTTCCTCGACCGCGGCATCGAGTTGTCCCTGACCGGCGAAGCGAACGATTACGTCTGCAAAGGCATGGCCGGCGGGCGCGTGGCGATCCGCCCGCCCGAGAATGATGCCGGAGACCCCCACCTCGCCGGCAACACGATCCTCTACGGCGCGACTGGCGGACGCTTGTTCATCGCGGGGCGAGTGGGCGAGAGATTCGCCGTGCGGAACTCCGGGGCCGTGGCCGTAGTCGAGGGCACCGGCGACCACGCTTGCGAGTACATGACCGCCGGGGCCGTCGTCATCCTGGGCCCCACCGGGATCAACCTGGGAGCCGGCATGAGCGGGGGCGAGGTCTATGCCCTGGACCCGGAAGACACGATCGCGGAACGCATCAACCCTCAGCTCATCGGCGTGTATGAGCCGACGCCGGGGCAGATCGAGTCGCTCGGGCGCGTGATGACCCTGCACGTCGAAGCCACGGGTTCGGCTCGAGGCGCAGAGCTCATGGCCGATTGGGGGACGTGGAGCAGGCGCTTCAAGCGCCTCGCCCCCAAAGCCGAGGTCGCTCGCCTCGAGGCCCTCTTCGAGGGCACCGAGGCCAGCTGGGTCTAAGCCTCGAGGATGTCGCGCGTTCGCCGGAAGATCGCGTCCAGCATCGCCTCCGTCAGCTTCCCGGTGAAGGTGTTCTGCTGGCTCGGGTGGTACGAGCCGATCAAGGTGTAAGAACCAAGATCCACCTGCGCCCCGTGCCCGAAGCGCGGCTTGGGTCGCGGATGTGGCCTGCCCAACGCCCGATGGGCCCGCAAGGCCGCGTCCCACGCGAACGATCCTAACGCGACGATCGCGCGAACGTCTTCGAGTGCCACCAGCTCCCCCTGAAGGTACGTTGCACAGGTGTCACGCTCGATGATGGTGGGTTTGTTGTCCGGGGGCGCACACCTGACGGCTGCCGCGATGTACGCGTCGATGAGGCGGAGGCCGTCGCCGGGATGCGTGGCGAGCGCCTGGTTCGCGAATCCGCAGCGGTGAAGCGACGCGTAGAGCCAGTCTCCGGACCTGTCTCCGGTGAACATCCGGCCCGTTCGATTCCCTCCGTGGGCTGCAGGGGCCAGGCCGACGATCAGGAGGTGCGCGCCGGGGTCGCCGAAGCTCGGTAGCGGTCGTCCCCAATAGGTCTCGGATGCATAGGCTGCGCGTTTCGTTCGGGCGACCTCCTCCCGCCACGCAACGAGCCGGGGGCAGGCGCGACAGTCGACCACCACCTCGTTGATCGCGTTCAGAGCTCCCTTCTCGTTCACGCTTGCAAGCATGCCGCGTCGTGAGTCACCCGTGCGCTACCGTCCCGTCATGCTCCTAGCCTCGGACGACCCGCCGTGAGGGGCGTGGGAACCCTCATCAACCTGGCCACCGTGCTCGGCGGGGGCCTCACTGGGGTCTTCATCGGCGACCGACTACCGGAGCGCGCCCGCCGCACCGTCATGCAGGGGTTGGGGCTCGTAACCATCGCCGTAGCGGTCGTCGGGTTCGAGCCGCTCTTCGACCCGGATGAAGGGCTCAAGCGGTTCGTCATCCTGATCGTCTCGATCATCGCCGGGGGTTTGGTGGGAGAGGCGGCGGGGCTCGAGGAGCGTCTCGAGAGCTTCGGTGAGCGCCTTCGGAGGCGCTTCGAGAAGATGACCGGTTCCGACGACCTTGGTGACCACGGCAGGTTCGTCGAAGGCTTCGTCATCGCTACCACGGTCTTCTGCGTGGGGCCCCTGACGATCCTGGGGGCCGTGGAGGACGGTCTGGGGCTCGGTATCAGACTGCTCGCGATCAAGAGCACGTTGGACGGTTTCGCCGCGATCGGGTTCGCGTCCATCTACGGCTGGGGCGTACTGGCGTCACTCGTCTCGATCGCGGTGATCCAGGGGATCATCACGGCCGTGGCAGTTCTCATCTCGCCGCTCATGACCTCCGAGGTCATCGCCCAGCTCGGAGCGACGGGGAGCCTGCTGGTCCTGGGGATCTCCTTCCGGCTCCTCGACATCGTCAAGGTGCGGATCGTGAGCTTGCTGCCGGCTCTCGTGATCGCGAGCGTCACGGCGGGTGTTGTGGAGGCGGTGGCTTGAGGCTCTAGTCCGTGACCGTGATCTCGCCCGTCATCCCGTCGTAATCGTGATAGCGGCAGAAGATCTGATAGGTCCCCGGTTCGAGCTTCTGGCCCACCGGCGCAATCCGGAACGATTCCCCTGTGCGGATGTCGCGGTCGATGCCGGTGCCGCGGATGCTGACGTTGTGCAGGTTCCGTCCCTCGTTACGGATGACGAGGACTCGACCATCAGGTATCTCGATGTTCTCGTTCGGATGGATATCGTGGAAATGGTTGTCGACCGCAACCGAGACATAGGGTCCGTCGGTCCGCTGGATCTTGCCGGGAAGGATCGCGGACCCATCATCCTCGCGCGCTGCGCCACCCGAGCAAGCGGCTAGGGCGAGCGCGACGAGCGCCAAGACGGTGGATCTTTTCACGAACTGACCCTAGAGGACGTGCGAGAGGAACGAGCGCGTGCGCTCGTCCGTGGGGTTCGAGAAGATGTCCTTCGGCGCACCGTCCTCGACGATCTTGCCGTCATCCATGAACAGCAACCTGGTTCCGACCTCGCGCGCGAAGCCCATCTCGTGAGTCACGATCGCCATCGTCATGCCCTCGTCGGCAAGCTCCTTCATCGCGTCCAGCACCTCTTTCACCAGCTCGGGATCGAGGGCCGACGTGACCTCGTCGAACAGCATTAGCTTCGGTTTCATCGCGAGAGCTCGGGCGATCGCCACCCGTTGCTGCTGTCCGCCGGAGAGCTGCTCCGGGTAGGCGTCGGCCTTCTGGGCGACGCCTACCTTCTCGAGCTGTTCCATCGCCCGCTTCTTCGCCTCGGTGGAGTCGACCTTCAGCACCTTCTCGAGGGCCATCGTGATGTTGTCGACCGCGGACTTGTGCGGAAAGAGGTTGTAGGCCTGGAACACGATCCCTATCTCGGTCCTGACCCTGTTGAGGTTCGTGCGTATGTCGGTGATCTCCTTGCCGTCGAAGAACACCTTCCCCTCGGTTGGCTCTTCCAACATGTTGATCGAGCGCAGCAGCGTGGACTTACCGGAACCCGAGGGTCCGATGATCGTTACCACGTGCCCAGGCTCTATGGCGAAGTCGATCCCTTTCAGCACGTGCAACGTACCGAACCATTTGTGGATGCCCTCGAGACGAACGAGCGAGCCGTCGTCGTTCACTGGCCCACGACCCCGGTGAGGCCACTGCGAAGCCTGCTCTCGACCCAGTTGACCAATCGGATGAGTGGCAGGGTCACGGCGAGGTAGCCGACTGCCGCAGCGACGAAGAAGGTGGAGTTGAACGTCGCGCTGTAACCCTCGCGCGCCACCGACAAGAGGTCGTACTCGGACGCCAGCAGACCCAGAACGATCACAAGGGCGGTGTCTTTGATCAGGATCACGAACTCGTTCATGAGAGGCGGGATCACCCGGCGCACGGCTTGGGGGACGATCGAGTAGCGCATCGCCTGCATGTAGGACATCCCCAGCGAGCGCGCTGCCTCCATCTGCCCCTTCTCGATCGACTGGATCCCCGCCCGGAACACCTCCGCCGCATATGCGCCGGTGTTCAGGCTGAAGACGATGATCGCGACCCGAAACGCTCCGACTTCGAGGTTGAGTCCGAGGGCCAGGCCGAAGTAGAAGACCAGCAGCTGCCAGACGAGGGGAGTGCCGCGGAAGAAATTGATGTACACCCGGGCGGGGGCGCGTACGACACGGCGACTAGACAGGACGAGCAAGGCCATCACGAGCCCGAGGATGATCCCTCCGATCTCGCCGGCGAAGGCGAGCAGCAGGGTGTTGCGCGCCCCTTGCAGGAAGGCCCCGCCGTAGCCCTTGAGCACCTCGATATTGAAGAAGACGCGCACGAACGTGCCCAGTTCTGCCAGGCGAACCCACGACAACACCAGCGCAACGATGAGCCCCTGCACGCCGAGAACGGCTCCGGCGATGCATTGTTCCCGCATGCGCTTGGAGGGCATGTGCCGGTAGCGCCAGAAGCCGGCAATGATCGCGATCACACCGGCGAGGATCGCGAGGTACAGCACGATCGTCTCCGAGCGCGAGCGGAACGCGTCGAGGATGTTGCATACGCCCCCAGCCCCGGTGAAGTCCCGCTCGACGCCCTCGGCAACGCATTCCTGGGTGACCTGCGGGCCCGCCAGAGCCGCCAGAAGCTGTACGAGCAGCGTCCCGCCGATGGCAGCACCGACCGAGATCCATCCCGTGATGAGGATGGCCATCGGCTCGAGCCTGGTCGGGCCGCTTGTATCAGGCGGCGCCGTGGCCGTGGCCGTATCCGTAGCGACTACCGACATCCCCTCAACTCCGATCCCCGCCTGTCACTGAACGGCGAAGACGCTCTAGCTGCCCTCGTACTCCGGCGGAACCGGGAGGTCGGGGAACCACTTCGAGAAGATGTCCGCGTACTGGCCTTCTTCGATGATCTCCTGCAGGGCGCCGTTGACCGCCTCGGTCAGCTCCGGGTTGTCCTTCGAGAATGCGAAGCCGTACTTCTCGTCGGTGTCGATGGCCTCGACGATCTCGAGGCCGGAGCGCTGCTCGACCTCCGCGATCGAGGACCCCTCGTCGTTCACGACTGCCTGCACGTTGCCCGCCTCGAGATCGGTGAACGCGTCGGGAGCGGCATCGAAGGTCTTGATCTCGACTCCGTTGGGACCCAGGTTGTCTTCAGCCCAAGTCTTGCCGGTCGTGCCCTTCTGAACGGCGACGATGTCGCCCTCGCCCAGGTCATCCGCGGACGCGACGTCACCCGACTCGTCGGTGTTGATCGTCAACGCTTGCCGGGAGTTGAAATATGGATCGGAGAAGTCGACGATCTCCTCGCGCTCGGGCAGGATCGTCGATGCGGCCGCTACCATGTCGAACTTGTTCGCGGCCTGGGCGGTGAAGATCGTGTCGAAGTTTGCCTTCTTCCACTGGACTTCCAGGTTGAGCTTCTCCGCGATGGCCTCGACCACCTCGACGTCGAAGCCCTGCTCCTCGCCGTCCTTCACGAACTCGAAGGGGCGGTAGTCGAGGCAGGAGCCCACGGTAAGGACCCCCTCTTCGATCGTTTCGAACTGTGTGCCGGTGTCGCCCCCGCCGCCACCACCGGTGTCGGTTTCCGGAGCTTCCTCGCCGCACGCTGCCGCCAGAACGAGCAGCAACATGCTCAACAGGATCATCAGTTTGAGCCGGCCGCTCGCGTTCCCACTCATTCTAGTTTCCTCCCCCTTGGATTCCTCCGTGATTTTGGAGTGTAGCCGACCGAGCCGGTTCCGCACCCAGTTAGTCTGCGCCCGCGGATGGAAGGGCTCTCTACCCCTCGCCGAGGTAGGCCTTTCGCACCTGATCGTTCGTGAGGAGCTTGTCGGCATCGTCCTCGAGAACGATCTCTCCCGTTTCGAGAACGTAACCGCGATCGGCGATCTGGAGCGCCACCTGCGCGTTCTGCTCGACCAGCAAGATCGTCGTTCCCTGCTCGTGGACCTTTCGAAGCAGGTCGAAGATCTTCTCCACGAACAAGGGCGCGAGGCCCATCGAAGGCTCGTCGAGCATCAAGAGCCGTGGGTGGCTCATAAGAGCACGCCCCACGGCGAGCATCTGCTGCTCGCCCCCGGAGAGCGTCCCCCCCATCTGCTTCTCGCGTTCCTTCAGCACCGCGAAGAGATCGAAGACGCGATCGAAGTCCTCACTGAGAGCCTTTCCACCCTTGCGGCTGAACGCCCCCATCGACAGGTTCTCTCGTACGCTCATGCGGGGAAATATGTGTCGTCCTTCCGGGACCTGCGAGAGTCCCATCTCGACGATCTCGTGCGACGGCAACGCGTCGATCCGCTCTCCCTCGAAGTAGATCTCTCCCTCGGCGAGTTTCTTGACTCCGGAGATCGTTCTCAGCGTTGTCGACTTGCCCGCGCCGTTCCCTCCGATGAGGGTTAGGAACTCACCCTGTGAAACGTTGATGGAAATCCCTCGGACCGCTTCGATGCCCCCATAGCGGACCACCACGTTCTTGAGCTCGAGCATGGCCTCAGGCATTCGCATCTCCCGAGGGCGCAGAGGGTGAAGAGTCGTCTGAGGTGACATCCTCCATCGACGGTTCTCCGCCGTGTGCCTGCGCCCCGGCGCCCAGGTATGCCTCGATGACCTTGGGATCGCGCTGCACTTCCGCCGGCTTTCCGTCCGCGATCTTCTCGCCGTGGTCGAGTACGGCAACGCGATCGCAGACGTTCATGACGACCTTCATGTCATGCTCGATGAGAAGAACGGTGACGTCCTCTTTGCGGATCTTGCTTATGAGCTCCATGAGCCGCGACTTCTCGGTGGGGTTCATCCCCGCGGCAGGCTCATCGAGCAGAAGGAGCTTCGGCTGAGTGGCGAGAGCGCGGGCGATCTCGACCCTGCGCTGATCCCCGTAGGACAGGTTCCCGGCCAGATCGTTGGCATGCTTGTGGATGCCGACGAAGCTCAGGATCCGCTCGGCCGCCTCCTGACCGTCGCGCTCCTCTTTACGCATGCGCGGGGTTCGAAAGATCGCGTCGAGAACGTTCTGCCGGTGATGTGCGTCGCGGCCCACGGTTACGTTCTCGATCGCAGTCATGTTCTGGAACAGTCTGATGTTCTGAAACGTGCGTCCGATGCCGGCCTGAGTGATCTCGTACGGCTTGCGCTGTCGCTTTCTGAAGCCCATCGACTTGACGGCGAGGATGTCTTCGCCGTCAAAGATGACCTCGCCCTTCGTGGGCGGGTAGATCCCGGTGATGAGGTTGAACAGAGTCGTCTTGCCCGCCCCATTGGGGCCGATCAAGCCGCGGATCTCACCCGGCTGGATGTCGATATCGATGTCTTTTACGGCGGTGAGGCCCCCGAAATTCTTGGTGACCTTCTTCGCTTCGAGTATCGCCATCGCTATGGGCTTCCTGCGTGGGACGCATCGTAGAGTTGCTCGTCTTGGGATTCGCCCAGGAGCTCGGCCTTGCGACGCTTCGAAGGCAGAACGCCCTGGGGCCGGAAGATCATCATGAGGACGATGGCCAGCCCGAACACGAAGAAGCGGTAGTCCTCGAGACCGCGGAACATCTCGGGCAGCAACACGACTATGGCAGCGCCGACGATGGCGCCGGGGGTCGAACCCATGCCCCCGATGACGACCATGCTCAGGATAAGGATCGACTGCACCACATTGAAGGTCGGGGGGCTGATGAACCCAACTTGCTCCGCATAAACGACCCCTCCGACGCCGGCAGTGCACGCTCCGATGGCGAACGCCGCCAGCTTCATCTTGACGATCGGCACTCCCATGGCGGCCGCGGCCACCTCATCCTCGCGGATGGCGACCCATGCTCGTCCGATCCGCGAGTGATCGAGCAATCGGATCGCGATAACCCAAAGCACGACGAGCGTCAGCAACAGCCAGTAGTACTTCACGT
>JALZJQ010000060.1 GCA_030859685.1 Actinomycetota bacterium
GCCCGGTTCTGGGGATTGCTGACGTGCGCCTGAACGTCGAAGAGCCAGATGTCGCGGGTCCCCACTCCACCATCACCGGCACCGAGAACGCGCGAGGCATCGATGATGCCGCTTGTTTCCCAGACACCAGGTCCAATCGGGGTCGGGTCGTACTGACCCGGAGGATCGAGTTCCGCGACCCGGTACTTCGTCCGCCAGTCGATGCTGGGGCTTGAGCCTGCGATCGTAAAGCGCCAGATGCTGCCTTCGCGCCCCTGGGCGGCCATCCACTGACGACTCTGCGTCGTGCCGTCCTCATTGATCATGAGGTACTTGCGGCTCGTCCCGATGTTGTCGGGACTCACCGCGATGTCCTCCCCCGTCGCAGTGACCAGGTCCGCGTTGTAGATCACGTTGAGGGTTGCCGGCTTCGAACTTGGGTCGCCTCCGCCAAGGTCCAGGTCGTATAGACGACCCAGCCGGTTGATCGCGTCGTTGCCTCCCGTGGTGACGAAGTAGAACGTGTTCGGATTCCGCTTGTTGAAGTCGCCGTCCTCGATCCGGATAAAGGTCATGGCGTTCTTCGCGTCGGCCTGCGCCTCGAGCGCCGTTTCGGACTGGTCGCCGCCACCGTCAACCTCGACCCATTCGCCGGTAACAGAACCTTCTCTGAAGGTCGCTTCGCTGTTCCTCGAGGGGTCGGATGAACGGAAGAAGAAGAGCTTTCCGCCGACGAGCCCGTTGCGTTCGAGCACGGACGAGCTCCGACGGTTCTTTCGCCCCACGTACATCCACAGCTGGTTGTCCAGGGTCGCGGGACCGTCCTCCATGTTCATGATCACGGTCTTGTTGCCGGTGTTGCGTCTGACCACTGCGTTCTCCCATGCCATGTGCCCCAGGTCCGGAAGCACGTGGGCCTCATTGTCGAAGAATGCGACGGCCGAACCACCCTTGCTGGGATCGAACACTCCCGGCGGACCTGACTCCTCACCGGCGAAGTAGATAGACCGGTCGAAGCCCTCGCGCGAGCCTGCCAGAGTGCCCGAGCACAGGCGCCCGAAGGCGGGCGTGGCGTTGTTGTCCTGGGCCGCGGGACCGACGAACGTGTCCCGGTTGTACACGGAGTCGTAGGCTCGGTCGCCGGCCACGGGGTCGCCGTCTTCGTCCAGGATCCAGCGCGACACGAATGCCCCCCTGAACCGTGGTCCCCCGATCAGGGGTTCGCTCACGGTGGTGTTCGTGAACTCGTGATTCATGAACAATGTTGCCGAATCATCACCCCACTCCTCGGTGCCCTTCACGTTCTTGTTGCTGTGTGCCCCGAGCCCATCGGGGATCCCCACCATCTGATAACGCCTCGACTCGTCCTCGATCCACGGCACCTGGTCGCCTACCGTGAAGAGAGCCTCCGTTTCGTAGTCCGGCACCACCGGAACCGCGTAGCGCTTCGCGCTCGTGGTGGCCGACGCGGCCCCCATCGAGAGGGCGATGGCCCCCACCACGCCGATACATATCCCGCGTTTACGACTCGTTCGCATTCCCACTTCCTTCCATCTAGCCCGCCTGGTGCGGGCCGTCGGACGGGCCCGCCTGTGCCCCAGGAAGGTAGGGAGGAAAGGTGGCGAAAAGGTTGCCGTGGGCTTAAGTGGCGGTGACCTTCTGAAGAAGTCCGGGCTGGTCCCCCTGCTGGCCGGGCGACCCGGCTTCAGCCGCTCGAACTCTCCCCGGAAGAGAAGAAGCCCCTCTGGTGAGGGGCCCCCGTCTAGGCGCGGAAGTGCTCGATCGAGTCTGGGACGGAGAGCCCTTCGGCTCCATCTCCAGAGAGCCCAAGGCGAGTGAGGGTGCTCCGCAGGATCCGAGCGTTGCGACCATTAAGACCCTCGCGTGCCGCCACGGACGCCATCATGCTGAAGAATCGAGCCCATGCCGATGGGCCTCTTCGGTCCTCTAGGGAAGGAGCGGCGTCGCCGGCAGCCGCGGCGGCGACCAGCCACGCGACGGGGACCTCGGTCTCGCCCGAATAGATGATGAGCTCGGGGGTCAAGTCTTCCGCATGCGGGGCCAACCAGTAGGCGGGAGTCGTCCCGAACACGACGGACAGGGCGAGGACCTCGTCAACGGTGATATTGCGATCGCCGCTCTCGGCATAGGCGCACACGGCTCGCGTCCAGTCGCACCCGGCCCGGCTCATCCGTACGGCGAGCTGCTCCTGGGTCCAGCCGGCCTCGTCGCGCGCATGACGGATCGAGCGCGACACGAGGTGATTGAGATTCGTCTTGGCGTCGAGACGAACCGACCGATCCTGGATCACCGTTTACCGCCCCCTTTCCCCTGCCCAGGGAGCCCCACGCCCCCGAGACGGCTTAGCCGTGGATCTTCCAGCGGCTTACCAAAGTGCAGTCTAGACGCTTTTAGACCATGCATCTAGGGATTCTCCAACAAAATGTCAAATATTTCGCATACAAGGCAGGTTAACGGCAAGCAATGTAGAACCATTCGTCATCATCCACATCAATGAAGGGATTCTACGCCGATGACCTCAAGACCAAGGCAACTAGCGAGTTGCGGGGTTCTTGCGGCTCTGGCCCTCGTTATCGCGATGGGACCGTCGCCGAGCGCCGCCTCCGAGTCCAACTCCACGCAAGAGTCGTCGGTGGAACAGCGGGCCTACGCCGAATGGACCAGGGGCTCGGCCGGCTATTTCGCCGACGGTTTCCGGGGACGGTTGGGTTCACGAGTAATCACGTTGGGCTTCGTGGGTCGATCTACGTGTCCTATCGGCTCGGGCCCGGGGCCGGTGCAGACCTGCGTCGGAGCATCGCGCGGCCATCGCATCCCCGCCGAGAACCTCACGATCGATCCAACCCTATCGAGCTCGACGCTGCGCCTCAGTGCATTCGGATCTCGCCAGGTCA
>JALZJQ010000073.1 GCA_030859685.1 Actinomycetota bacterium
GTGGTCTCGGAAACGATGAGTCTGCGCACCTAGCTTCCCGTGGTCTCGAGTGCCGGCTGTGACCTGCGGCGGCGAGGCTCTGCAACCTTGACACCCAGGGGTCTGGACACGATAGCAATACCGACGAGGCTGCCCCAGATGAGGGCGCCCAACGCCAGATGGAGCGCAACGAAGCCGGCGTTCAACCTCGTCCATACGTTCGCCGCCCCGACCAGCACCTCGAGCGCATAGGCGCCCACGGCCACGTGAGCGAGCATCGATTGGAGGCGTAGGTCTCGCCTGCGCATGATCCTGATCCCCACGACGAACACGATGAGGCCGACGGCCGCGGCCAGCGCACGATGGAAGAAGTGGATCGCGTACAGCTCGATGTGGAGATCGGGGATCCATGACCCGTTCATCAGCGGCCAGTCCCCGAACACGTACCCCGCCTCCCTGCCGGTCACGTAAGAGCCGACGAGCAGCAACACCAGCACCGCCGCCGCCGCGCCCGTGGCCGATCGGGATATGCCGCCGTCCTCACGAGCCGGGGGGCGGCCGGAGAGAGCGTGCGTCCTGGCGGTGATGAGGATGAGCAAGGCGAACAACGCCATGGCGGTCGCCAGGTGAAGGACGACCGATTCGGCCTCGAGATGGAGCCAGACCACGATCGCCCCGAGCAGGGCCTGGAAGAGCACGAGTCCGAACGCGGCGAGGCAGGGTCGAAGCAGCGAGGGGGCCTCCTCCCGCCGCCGCCACGCCGCCACCGCGAGCGTCCCGAGCAACAGGACGAGGATGCCCGCAACCGCCCGGTGGGAGAACTCGATGATCATCGCCCGCGTCAGCTCGCCGGGGCAGTGTGGCCAGTTGTCGCCGCAGCCGAGCCCCGATCTCGTCGCGCGCACCAATCCCCCGATGCCGACGAGCAAAAAGGTCGTGATGGTTGACGCGAGAGCGAGCTGGCGGATCCGGTGCATGAGTCAACATGTTACCCGCGCGTCGTATCTCGGAGGCCGGGCTAGGGTTTGCAACATGACATCGCGACGTCGCGCACTCCCCCTTCTCTGGCTCGCACTGGCGCTCGTCGGAGCGGCGTGCGGAGGAAGCGGGAGCGATCCCGGCGAGGGGGACGGAGCGGACGGAGAAACATCCGGCGCGGCGAGCTTCAACCAGCCCTTCACCGACGCGAAGCACTACCCGGTGATCGCGTCGTCAGAGATCGTCGTGGGGGAGAACCGGTTCCTCGTGGGCCTGCTCGACGACAAGGACGCTCCGGTTACGGATCCCAACATCGACATGCACATCAGCTTCTACGACCTGGCGGAGTCCGTGGAAGAACCGGTGAGCGAGACAGACATGAGATTCATCTGGACCCAGAAGCCGTTCCAGGGGATCTACGTCGGTACCGCCGAATTCGACTCGGCGGGCAAGTGGGGAGCCGAGGTGACCCTGAAGGGCGGAGGCGCCGATGAGCGTCTGCGCGCCGGCTTCGAGGTCACGGAACGGGCCTCGACGCCCGCGATCGGGGATCCCGCGCCGCCCATCGATACGCCCGTTGCAGCGGATGTGGACGGGCGGCTGAAGAAGATCTCGACCGATCCGAAGCCCGACCCCGACTTCTACAAACTGTCGGTGGCCGACGCGATCGACGCGCGCGCGCCGTTCGTCGTGGCCTTCGCCACCCCGAAGTTCTGCGCGTCGCAAACGTGCGGACCAACGCTCCAGATAGTCAAACAGGTCGCCCGCGATTTCCCGAGGATGAACTTCATCCACGTCGAGCCGTACAAGCTCCCGGCGGACGCCGGGAATCTCGAGCCGGTGTCGTCGGTGACCGAGTGGGGCCTGCCGACCGAGCCGTGGGTGTTCGTCGTGGATGGCACGGGCGCCGTGACCGCGAAGTTCGAGGGCGCGGTCAGCGCTCCGGAACTCGATACCGCCCTCTCGAAACTGTAGAGCTCCCAGACTTCCTCGCGCGCTCGGTTTCTCGTTTACTCGGACCGAAAAGTTGCGAGATGCGCGAGCTCACGCAAGGCGGCTTCGACCTCCGTAGGCGCCGGTAGCCGTCCCAGGAACGCGTCTGCCTCGCCGCAGAGGCGGTCGAGCAACTCTTCCGTGTACGCCCGCGCACCCGATGCCTCGACGATTCGGATCAACCGTTCCACGGTCGGCGCGTCGAGTGCCTTCCCGCCTCCCCAGTGCGCGAGGAAGAAGTCGCGCTCGGTCCCCTCGAGGGTTGCGATCGTGCGTGCGTAAAGAAGGTGACGCTTGCCCTCACGCACATCGGAGTCCACCGGTTTCCCGGTGCTGGAGCGTTCGCCGAACATCCCGAGGAGGTCGTCCCGGAGTTGGAAGGCCTCGCCCAGCGGTGCCCCGAAACCGGCCAGTCCTTCGATCAGCTCGGGAGACCCACCTCCGAGGGTCGCTCCTATAGTCAGCGGTTCCTCGACCGAGTAGCGGCCCGACTTCATGCGAGCGACCAGGCGCGCGTGGTCCTCCGACGTGAGGGGGTCGGAGGCAGCAACAATGTCCAGGTACTGGCCGGCGATGACCTGCTGACGCATCCGGGAGTAGGGGCGGAAGGCCTCAGCGAGGATCTCGGGCGTGAAGCCCGAGCCCATGAACATGTCGTCGGCGAGCACGAGCGCGAGGTCTCCCACCAGCAGGGCCACGTTCACCCCCCGGAGAACGTGCACGGTGGGCTCCCCCCGCCGCTCGTCGGAGACATCCATGATGTCGTCGTGAACGATCGCGAAGGTGTGGAGCAACTCGAGGCTGGCGGCGGCGCGCACGATGGCCGGTCCGGGACGGCCGCCGGCGGCGCGGTAGCCCCAATAGCAGAACGACGGGCGAAGTCGCTTGCCCCCGGCCCGGATCAATCGGCGAATCTCTTCGATCAGGACCTCGGAGTGAGCCAGCTTCCCGAGGCGGTCGTCCAACCATCGCTCGATGTCATCATCGATCGCGTCCACGAGTTCGTTCGTGGTCGGAGAAAAGGCAACCATCACGACTACCCTAGACGTGTGTTGCAAAGAACGGCCGCCGTCTTGCTGTCCTTGGTCGTTACCGCAGCGTGTGGGTCCGGCGAGCCCATGTCGGAGGGGACGGGGCGCACGATCACCGGTGTGATCGTCGAGATCGACGTCCGCACGATCGAGGATGTAGCCAGCTTCACGCTTCTCAACCGCGGCCGCGAGTACCTGATCCGCGTGGACGAGGAGACGGAGTTCGCTTTTCCTCCCGGGCACCTGAACGAGCACCGCACGACGGCGGATCCGGTTGAGGTGGTCACCGAGAAGCTCGATGGCGAGCTCTACGCGCGGTCGGTCGAAGACGCCGAGCGGTAGGCGTTCAGCGGCTCGGTCGAGAAGTTAGGTAAGTTCAGACCCGAAACCACCTAACGAACCCCTATCAGGAGACGAAGTGGCCGACCCGGAACAGATCTATCAAGAGGTGCTCCAGGCGGAGCAGAGCAAGGGCTCCAGCGGCCCCGTGGCCGAGGGGCGCGCCAAGGCCGCGCGCGCTCGGGCCGAGGCCGGTTCGCCCCACCCGACGGAGCCGAAGTGGTGGCCGGGGGCCCAGCCGCACCTAGAGGGTGGCGACGGCGCCGAGGCGGTGCCGGAGGAGGCCGCCGAAGACGAGCCCGAGACACAGGAGCAACCCGCCGCCGATGAGCCTGCGGAGGAGCAGCCCGCCGCCGCGGAGCAACCGGCAGCCGAGGCCCCCACCGAGCAACCGGCGGCCGAAGCCCCCGCGGAGCAACCGGCAGCCGAGGCCCCCACCGAGCAACCGGCGGCCGAGAGCGACGCTCCGGCATCCCAGGCCGACCCCGAGTACGCGACCCCGGCCGCCCCGGCGGCAGCGGCAGGGACTGGCGCAGCGCCGGCCGGGAACGCTGCGGCTCCCGCAGCGGCGGTCGCCACCGAACCGGAACACCGCCAGGTCGCCGGCGTCACCCACGGAACCCCGACCGGCAACCGACTCCGACCGGAAGACGGCGTCTCGACGGAGGCGCAGTTCGAAGG
>JALZJQ010000101.1 GCA_030859685.1 Actinomycetota bacterium
ACCTCGTGGAACAGTTCCTTGGCTTTGGTTGCGCGACTGCGGTTGAGGGCTAGGTAGTTGGCGAAGCTTGCGTACGCGCGGTCGAACCCCAGATCTGTTGCCATGGTCTTGATCCGCAGCGAGTGCATCGGGTCCGATACGAGGATCACGGAGTCGTAACCGAACTCGCGGCCGATCTCGCTGACCCCTTTCAGGCTTTCGAGCGTGGTGCGCCCGTCGGACTCGAGGAGGATGCGATCGAGTGGGATGCCGTGCTGGGACAGGTACATCTCGCCGGCTTCCGACTCGGTGAATCTGTCGCCGCTCTGCTTGCCTCCGGTCACGATGACCACATCGGAGAAGCCGCGTTCGAAGATGTCGGCCGCATGATCGAGGCGAGCTTGAAAGACGGGAGAGGGTTCGCCGTCGTACTGGGCGGCCCCCAACACGACGATGGCGTCGGCAGAGTTCAGCTCGTCCAGTTCGTCGTCACGTGACTGCTGCCAGATCTGGAACCCGAGGATCACGGGGTAGGCCAAGAGAGCGACGACGACGAGCGCTACGAGCTTTAGCAGCCTAGAGGGAGTCAAATAAAGCGGCCCGTTTTACTTCCTGGATGGCTCGGGTCACCTTGATGCCCCGAGGACATGCGGCCGTGCAGTTGAAGGCCGTGCGGCACTTGAAGACCCCGCTGCGGCTCGACAGGATCTCGATCCGCTCGGCCCTGCCGTCGTCGCGCGAGTCGAATATGAATCGGTGCGCGTTAACGATCGCGGCCGGGCCCACGTATTCCTTGTCGGCCCAGAAGATCGGACACGAGGTCGTGCAGGCGGCGCACAGGATGCACTTCGTCGTGTCGTCGAAACGCTCGCGCTCCTCCGGCGACTGGATCCGCTCACGCTCCGGGTCGTGCTGGCGATCGTCCGTGATGAGCCAGGGCTTCACCGCCAGGTAACCGGCGAAGAAGGGCTCCATGTCGACGATCAGATCGCGCAGGACCGGGAACCCGCGGATCGGTTCGACCCGGATCGGTTGCTTGAGATCCTTTACGAGGACCTTGCAGGCCAGCATGTTGACGCCGTTGATGACCATTGCGTCGGACCCACAGATCCCGTGTGCACAAGAGCGCCGGAGGGCCAAGCCGGAATCGTGCTGCCACTTGATCTTGTGCAGGCAATCCAGAAGCCGCTCCATCGGATCGGCTTCGACCGTGAAGTCCTCGAAATGAGGCTCTTTATCGGTCTCCGGGTTGTATTTCAGCACGCTCAGCTGGACATCCACGTCAGTACTTCCTCTCCACCGGTTCGTAGCGACCGAGCGTGACGTCCTTGTAGTTCAACACCGTCTCGCCGGTAGCCGCTTTGGAGATGAAGGAGTGTTTGAGCCAGTGATCGTCTTCGCGCAGCTGATGGTCCTCGCGGTAGTGGCCGCCTCGACTCTCCGTTCGGGCCCTTGCCGAAACCACCAAGGCTTCGGCCATGTCGATCAGGTAGCCGAGCTCGATGTGTTCGACGAGCTCAGTGTTGAATACCTTGCTGCGGTCCTTCACCCGAGCTCGCCCGTAGCGCTCCCTGAGCTTTCCGATCGTCTCGAGAACATCGAGCAGCGATTCCTCCGTTCGCAGGACGGATGCCTTGTCCATCATCTCGTCCTGCAACAGGGTGTGGATCTCGTGCGGCGATTCCTCGGACTCGCCCTCGGTGAGAGACCGCAACCATTCCTCGGTATGGAGGTGGACGTCGTCCGGGATATCGGGCAGGGGGTTGGTCGAGGCGTACTCGGCCATCGCGACTCCGCCCCGCCGTCCGAACACGACGATGTCGAGGAGGGAGTTCGTGCCCAGCCGGTTCGCCCCGTGCACCGACACGCAAGCGCACTCGCCGGCGGCGTAGAAGCCGGGAACGATGGCGCCGGTGTGATCGCGTAGGACCTCGGCGTCGACGTTCGTCGGGATGCCGCCCATCGCATAGTGAGCCGTTGGGACGATGGGTACGCCCTCTTTGAGCGGGTCAACCCCGAGATAGGTGCGGGCGAACTCGGTGATGTCGGGCAACTTGGTCTCGACCACCTCGGGATCCACGTCGGTCAGGTCCAGGAGGATGTAGTCCTTGTCGGGTCCAGCCCCCCGACCTTCCTTGATCTCGAAGAACTCCGCACGGGACACCATGTCGCGCGGAGCGAGGTCCTTGATCGTGGGGGCGTAACGCTCCATGAAGCGTTCGCCGTCTGCGTTGCGGAGGATGGCGCCTTCGCCGCGGGCGGCCTCGGACAGCAGGATGCCGAGCCGGTAGAGGCCGGTGGGATGGAACTGGAAGAACTCCATGTCCTCCAGCGGGAGTCCCTTCCGGTACACGACCCCGGGACCGTCTCCCGTCAGGGTGTGGGCGTTGGAGGTGATCTTGAACATCTTCCCGTAGCCACCGGTCGCGAAGAGAACCGACTTCGCATGGAACACGTGGAGTTCACCGGTTGCGATCTCGTAGGCGATGATCCCGCCGCAAACGCCTTCGACCACGATCAGGTCGAGAACGAAGAACTCGTTGTAGAACTCAACCCCGAACTTGTTGCACTGCTGGTACAGCGTCTGAAGGATCATGTGGCCCGTTCGATCCGCCGCGTAGCAGGCGCGTTTCACCGGGGCCTCCCCGTGGTTCCGGGTATGGCCGCCGAACCGGCGCTGGTCGATCTTGCCTTCGGGCGTTCGATTGAAAGGGAGACCCATCCGCTCGAGCTGCAGGACCGAATCAACCGCTTCCTTGCACATGACGTCGACGGCGTCCTGGTCCGCCAGGAAGTCGCTTCCCTTCACGGTGTCGAACGCATGCCATTCCCACGAGTCGTCCTCGACGTTGGCGAGCGCTGCGCACATCCCGCCCTGAGCCGCACCGGTATGCGACCGGGTCGGATAGAGCTTCGAGACAACCGCCGTGCGGACCCGTTTGCCGGATTCCAGGGCCGCCATCAGGCCGGCGCCTCCGGCTCCGACGATGACCGCGTCGTAATGGTGGATGTGGGCCAAGGTCAGCCGGCCGTCGCGGGGTTGAAGGTCACGATGACGGCCGTTCCCATGATCATCAGGATCACGATGAGTGCGTAGAGAGAACCCTTGATCGCGGTTCTGAGCCCGTCGCGACGGACGTAGTCATCGATGATGATGCGGAGCCCGTTCCCGCCGTGGAGGAGAGCGAGGAAGAGCATGATCCAGTCGAAGCTCTTCCAGCCGATGCTGTCCCAGCGCTCGACCACGAAGGCGAAATCGACCCGCTCGACGCCGGCCCCGACGACGTGCATCACGTAGACGTGGATGAGCACGAGAAAGACGAGGACAACGCCCGAGATCCGCATGAAGAACCACCACCAGACCTCGGTGCTCGAGGGCCGGCGGTCGGCTTCGAAGGCAGTGGGCTTGTGCTTCTTATAGATGTCCTCAACCGTCGCCATTCCGAGCGCATCCTAACCTCGCCCTATCCGGAATAGCATCCTTCGGTGGACCAAGAAAGACGGACCGATTCGGGTATCGAGATACAGCCCGTTTATGGCCCCGGATCGACATCGGATGTCACAGCGCGTACGGGGGCTCCGGGCGAGTATCCGTTCACCCGCGCCATCTATCCGCGGATGTACCGGGACCGGCTGTGGACCATGCGCCAGTACGCGGGATTCGGCAGCGCCGAAGAGACGAACGAACGCTTCCGCTACCTCCTGGCCGCAGGGCAGACCGGGCTCTCGGTGGCGTTCGACCTGCCAACGCAGATGGGCTACGACTCCGACCATCCCAAGGCGTCGGCCGAGGTGGGGCGGGTAGGGGTTGCCATCGACTCGCTCGCCGACATGGAGATCCTGTTCGACCGGATCCCGCTGGCCGATGTGTCTACGTCGATGACCATCAACGCGACGGCCGCGATCCTGTTGCTCCTCTACCAGCTCGTGGCGGAGAGGCAAGGGGTCCCTGCCGACGCGGTGACGGGCACGACCCAGAACGACATCCTCAAGGAATACACGGCACGAGGCACCTATATCTATCCCCCGAAACCGTCGATGCGCCTGGTCACGGATACGTTCGCCTATTGCCACTCGGAGTTGCCACGCTGGAACACGATCTCGATCTCCGGCTATCACATGCGCGAAGCGGGGAGCACCGCGGTGCAGGAGGTCGCCTTCACCCTCGCAGACGCGATCGCGTACGTGCAGGCCGCCGTGGATGCGGGGCTCTCCGTGGACGATTTCGGTCCCCGACTATCGTTCTTCTTCGCATGTCACATGAACTTTTTCGAGGAGGTCGCTAAGTTCCGGGCCGCCCGCCGGTTGTGGGCAGAGATCATGAAGGAACGGTTCGGGGCGAAGAACCCTCGTTCGATGATGCTGCGATTCCACACGCAGACCGGGGGAGCGACGCTTACCGCCCAACAGCCCGAGAACAACATCGTTCGAACGACACTGGAAGCACTCGCCGCGGTGCTCGGTGGGACCCAGTCGCTGCACACCAATTCATTCGACGAGGCTCTGTCGCTCCCTTCGGAGAAGGCGGCGACCATAGCCCTGCGAACGCAGCAACTCATCGGGTTCGAATCCGGAGTCTCGGATTCGGTCGACCCCCTGGGCGGCTCGTGGCTGGTCGAATCGTTGACAGATGAGATCGAAGAGCGCGCGCGCGACTATCTCGGTCGCATCGATGAGATGGGCGGCGCGGTCGAAGCCATCGAGTCGGGATGGATGAAGCAAGAGATCGAGGAAGCCGCTTACGGGATCGTCAAGCAGGTCGAGTCCGGTGAGCGCCCCGTCGTGGGCGTTAATCGGTTCGCGCACGCCGGCGAGGAGCCCGTCGACATCGAGCCGCTGGATCCGAAACTGGAGGAACGACAAGTCGCACGACTACAGGACGTGCGCGGACGGCGCGACCAGGGGGCCGTCGATGCGGCGCTGAAGTCGCTGCGTGAGGCAGCGCAGGGCAAGGACAATCTCCTCTACCCGATGCGTGAGGCTCTGGCGGCCTACGCCACCCTTGGCGAGGTCTCGGACGTGCTGCGCGACGTCTTCGGTGTCTACGAGCCGAGATCGCTCTGAGGTGACCGTCGAGCGGATAGCCATCGTTGGGGGCACGGGCCAGGAGGGATTCGGGCTCGCGCTTCGCTGGGCCTCGGCCGGGATCGAGGTCATCCTCGGTTCGCGCGCTGCCGACCGGGCTGCCAAGGCCGCCGATGAGCTGCGGGAGCGCCTCCCGGACGCGCGCGTTTCCGGTCTCGAGAACGAGGCCGCCGTGGGTTCGTCGGACGTGGTAGCGGTGGTGGTTCCGTATGCGGGACAGGCGGCCATCTACAAGTCGATCGCGGGATCGATCCGGCCGGCCGCGGTGGTCGTCGATTGCACCGTTCCTCTCGCCGCCGCCGTCGGCGGGCGCCCGGCCCACGTGCTAGGAGTGTGGCAGGGCTCGGCCGCTCAGCAGGCCGCCGCTCTCCTGCCGCGAGAAACGACTCTGTGTGCCGCGTTCCACACCCTGTCGGCCGAGTTGCTCAGGAACCTCGACACGCCGATGGCGGGAGACGTGCTGGCCGTCGGGTCGAAGGCAGGCAAGCCGGTCGTGGAAGAACTGGTCGAGGCGATCCCCGCGCTGCGGTTCGTTGACGCCGGCCCCCTCGAGAACGCCCGGCTGGTCGAGCCGCTTACCGCCCTGATGATCGGGCTCAACCGGCGCTACAAGACGCACGGAGCCGGGATCCAGATCGTCGGCCTCCCGGATAGTGTGAACGACTCCGCCGAAGAGACATCGCCCGCGTCGTCCGAGTAGCGGTCTCGTCGGTGGGTGACACAGCGAACACGCGAGTGGAGCTAGCCTCCCTCCGGTTTGCGTGGGTGTTCTTGCTCGGGTGGGTAGTTGCCCACGTCGAGGATCGTGCGTTCGCCTACCGGCTGGCTCAGCTCGATCTCGAGGTCGGTGCTGGGATTTCCCAAACAGTTGAAGAATCGGCCTTCCGGTGGTTCTACGGACATGGCGATGGTGATCCGGTCCTTTTCGTAGTGGATCTCCGGGCGAAATGAGCCAGGAGGAACCTTCCGCCCGCTCGAACAGGCCGTCTCCATCGCAGTCACGAGCAAGGTGCGATCGTTCGGTTGGGGGTCTCGACGAAGGCTCCACGTGGCAGCTCCCCAACCTGCTTCCGATACAGCCGTTAGCTCGCAATCGCCGGACCCAGCGAAGCGCCACCGCTGGTCCTTGCGTTCCACGATCACGTTGAACCACCGGCGCGCGTTGTCCGAGCGCGAAAGGAACGAGATCTCGCCCTCCGTGCGGGCCACGACCGACCAGTCTTTCGGGTCGTCGGATCCGCTCGTCGCTACCTTGCTGCGTTGTATGGCCCTGAGCTCGTCCCAGGCTTCCGCCGGGATCTCGTCGCGGGGGTAGGGATCGAGCATTCTGAATGACGGCGGTGCGCCGGAACATGAGTAATCGATGTACGCGCGGGGATCCTCTGAGTCCGAGGTTGAGTGCGGCCGCGTCTCGGTACCGCAACCGACCACCAGAAGGCAGGCCAGGCACACGGAGGCAAGACCCATCTTGACCATTACGG
>JALZJQ010000083.1 GCA_030859685.1 Actinomycetota bacterium
CTCCCCTCTTGCCGTTTCAGGTGCGACTCAGAACGTCCAGCGGGTCGCATCCTTCGTGAAGTCGGTCCAGCCGAAGGCGACCCTCGGTGTGACCGCCCAGACGTATGGGCCGTGGCGCATCTTGTACTTGGCCTCGTAGACATCGTCGATGCGTTCCTGGTATTCGTCGTCCTCGACGACTTCGGCTTCCCCCTCGATCACGGCCACCTTCTCGCCGGACTCCGAATGGACGATCACGTTGGGGTTGTCCCGCAGGTTCCGGGCCTTGCGGGTGTTCGGTCCCCCGCCGAAGTGCATCCTGCCCTCGAGCCAGACCCCCCAGACCGGCATCGCATGGGGGCGCCCATCCGGCCTTACCGTGCAGACCCAGAGGTTCATGGCGTCCCTCAACGTCTCCTCGAGGTGGCTGACGTCCAACAGACCCTTCGTGTCCTCCGGCAGGCCGTAGCCCGGTATGTGAGGGCGAGTAGCCGAGGCGTCCGTCACGGTCGTTCCTCCTTCTTCATCTGAGCCAGCGTCCTCGCGAGGGCCTCATGCTCGCGCCGGCGCCGCGCTCCTGCACGACCGTAAGCTCAGTTGCATGTCGGCCCACTCCCCAAAGATCGCGCCTGCCTTGTGCGCGCTCCTGGTCGGGTTCCTCTTGGCCGGCTGCACCGACCCCGAGCCGATCGAACCAAGACCCTCGCCCGCTTCGCAGGAGGACTTCGCGGCCGAGATGAGAGACGTGTGCCGCCCGGTCGTCGAGGCTCGCGCCCGCCTATTGCGCTCACGGACCGAGGTGCAGCTGCGGGAGCGCTCCTCGCAGTTCCTGTTCGCTCAGGAGGGGCTGGCGAACGAGGTTCGAAGCATCACTCCCCCGGCGGGGGCCGCCGCCGGTTTGGATCGGTACGCGGAGGCCCTCCCGGTGGCCATCGAAACGGCGCGGTCCGTGATCGGTCATCGAGGTGATAGTGGATCCGCGCTGGAGCTCGCGAGCAAGAATGCGCAAGCGCAGCTAGACCTGTCCGACGCGAAGAACGAGGCTGGCCTCCCCGAGGCATGTCCGCCCTACGGCGACCTCGAACTCGAGGCGTTTCGCTCCGGCGCCGCGCTCTCCTGTCACCGGCTGGGTGGTGAGCTCGAAACCGCTGGACGGGTCGAGCTCGATGGCGGGTCAGAGCGACAAACCGCCGGACTCATCTCCGTGCTTTCCGGCGTACTCCGTGACTTCCTCAGCCGGCTGGAAGCAGCCGCGCCACCCGAACTCGCAGACCCGCTCGTCGACCGATTCCGGGCCCTTCACGAGCAACGTGCCGCAGCGTTCGACCGGTTGGGCGTCGCATACCTCGAACGAAAGCGCACCCTTTACTACCGCGCGGCCCGGGACTACCGGCGTCTGTCTCTGGCAGCCGACGTGGTCGCGCGGCGCCTGGGGATCGACTCATGCGTGAGGTTCGACGTTCCGTCTTCGGGCCGCCGGGCCGGCGACGCCTGAGCCGGTCCACGCGAACACGAGTGGGTCAGTGGGCTCCGTGCCTCCACTTGTCGAGGGCCCGCCGCGCGTGAGAAGGGACCGTCCCGTCCGGGTTACGCACGAGGAAGATCCCCGACATGCCGAGATCGCTGTGGCTCTGGACATGACAGTGATACATCCATGCGCCCGGCCCGGAATCCTCGCCAGCCACGATCTGGAACCCGAAGGAATCACCGGGGCCCGACGTCTTGTTGTCGATGACCGTCGGGTCCTCCGACATCGCATCGGCCATACCGGTTCTGGTGTCCGCCCATCGATGACCGTGCAAGTGAAACGAGTGCAAAGCGTCGCCGTGCGTAATGATCACGAACTCGACGCGCTGACCCTGATTCGCCTTGAACACCGGAGTGTTAGGCGCGCGCCGGAGGTTGAAGTGCACGCCGGACATGACCGCCACGAACCTCTTGTCCGGGATCGGATCCCCCGCTCGCCGCACGACGAGCGCCCCGAACAATCCGGATCGGATCCCATCGGTCCCGTGCGGGCCACCCCTGCAGTGATCGTGGTAGTTCCAGTAGCCGGCCGTCCCCGGGTTGATGGTGCCGTCCGTGCGAGCCTGCTGCGGAACCGCCTCGACCACATAGGTGCGCGTCCGGGAGGGTTGGACGCAGCTCCGATTAAGGGGTGTCCCGTCGCTACGCACGGTGTAGGCGACGCCGTGGGGATGGAAGCTCACGCGCCTACCCGTCCTATTGGTCAACCGGATCGCCACGCACTCCCCCTCGACCATCTCTAGGGTCGGCCCCGGCACCTTTGCCGTTTCGGGGGTCAGTCCATAGCCGACGCGCCCGTTGCTCAATTCCTCGGCAAAGAGAGTGATCGTCCGAGTGGGGACGTCACACACCTGGGGCCGCGAATCCTGGGACTGGGCGGTCGTTGAGATCGATCCGGTAAGAGCCGTGGCCACAACCCCCATCGCCAGCAGGATCCGATTCCCGAAACTCTTCAATCCGCCCTCCACCTCGCTCGATAAGGTTGGCACCCTAGGCCCACCACGCTAATACAGCCTTCGTGGTCTCATTGCATCGGCGCCCCTGCGTCCGACCATGACATGACGACCGAGATACGAGAAACGGACCAGACCTCTCGCTCGAGCACCGAGCGGCGCCGTTTGCGCGACCGCTTCCCACCGCATCTCAAGGCCGCCCTTCTCTACTGCCTCGGAGTCTTCTTGGTGGTGCGCGTCGGTCTCGCTTTGCTGGCGATCATCGGGGTAGCTCTCCTGCCACCCAACGAGTCCGCCGGGGTTCCCGGATGGCCGGCGCCTGAGCTGACGCCGGGCTGGCACAACCTCTTCACGTCGTGGGAGCGGTGGGACGCCCTGTGGTTCCTGCGGATCGCCTCGAGCGGGTACGACGCCACCGATGGCAGCGCGGCTTTCTTTCCGCTCTATCCGATGATCGTTCGAGGCGTCTCCTTCGGTCTCGGCGGGCATCCCCTGGCCGCCGCGTTGATCGTGTCCAATGTCGCTTACTTCGGGGCGATGGTGACCGTCTATCGGCTCACGGAGTTCGAGTTCGATACCGACCGTGCCCGCAACACGATCCTGTTCATGTCGATATTCCCCACCGCGTTCTTCTTCTTCGCGCCTTATTCGGAGTCGTTGTTCCTCCTCCTGGCGGCCGGTTCGATCTACGCCGCGCGACGCGATCGCTGGATAGCCGCCGGCCTGCTCGGTGCCCTCGCGGCTCTGACCCGAAGCGTGGGCTTGGTACTGGTCCTGGTGCTCGCCGCCGAAGCGCTCCGCCGGTGGATGAAGCGAGAGGACCGGGAACCTATCGGGTTGATCGCGCTGCTCGCGTGCGCCGCAGCGGTTGCCGTCGGGACGCTCTCCTACCTCGCCTTCTGGAACGCCTTTGACGGAAACTGGCTGGCGCCGATCGGCGAGCAAGGGAACTGGCAGCGATCCTTCGCCGTGATCCCTTACACGCTATGGGCCGGCACCCGCGAGGCGTGGCGTTACGTGGGTCAGTTCCCCGGCGGCTATCACACGATCGACTGGCTCGTGGTGGTGCCGGTCCTGCTGCTTGCGGGCTGGGTCGCCTTCCGGGCGCCCTTGCCTTACGCCCTCTACACGCTGGCGTCTCTGCTCCTGCCTCTGTCGTTGATATTCGAGAGCCGACCGCTCATGTCGGTGCCGCGCTTCGCGATCGTGCTGTTCCCGATCTACTGGGCGATGGACCACTTCGCCACGCGCTGGGGTAGCCGTTCCACGTTCGTGGGCGTGTCCGCAGCCGGGCTGGGGATCCTCACGCTGCTGTTCGTGAATTGGTACTGGATCTTCTAGGACGCTTCCGGGGTCCAGCGCAGCTTCAGCTGGCGCGCCGCCCGAGCTTCGTCGGGACGCCTCACCGGCGTGGTGACCGGAGCGTCGTGTAGCAGCGCCGGGTTCTCGGCCGCCTCGGCCGAGATCTGGTTGAGGGCCGAGGCAAGTCCGTCGATGGTCTCTTTCGACTCGGTCTCGGTGGGCTCGATCATCAGAGCTTCCTCGACCACGAGGGGAAAGTAGACCGTCGGTGGGTGGTAGCCGAGGTCGATGAGGCGCTTCGCCAGATCCGTGGCCTTCAGCCCGTGCTTCTTGAGTGGTTTGGCCGTGGACACGAACTCGTGCATGCACGTACCCGGGTAGGCAGTGGGGAACGCGTCCTCGATCAGCACTCGCAGGTAGTTCGCGTTCAGGACCGCGTGCTCGGCGACGCGACGTAATCCATCGGGTCCGAGCGATCGGAGGTAGGTGTACGCCCGCACGTTGATCCCGAAGTTGCCGTGGAACGAGTGGATCCGGCCGATCGAATCCGGTCGCTCATGGTCCCATCGCCACTTGCCGCTTCCCTCCTCTTGCATCAAAACCGGCGCCGGAAGGAAGCGCTCGAGCCGCTCGCTCACCGCGAGGGGGCCGGAGCCTGGCCCTCCCCCGCCGTGCGGGGTGGCGAAGGTCTTGTGCAGGTTCATGTGGACGATGTCGAAGCCCATGTCCCCGGGCCGCACCACGCCGACGATCGAGTTGAAGTTGGCGCCGTCGTAGTACAGGAGGCCACCGACCTCGTGCACCGCGGCCTGGATCTTCTGGATGTCTCGCTCGAACAGCCCGAGGGTGTTGGGATTGGTCAGCATCAAGCCGGCCACGTCGTCGTCGAGGGCCTCCTTCAGCGCGTCGAGGTCCACCAGACCCCGCTCGTCCGAACGCACCTCCTCGGCCTGGTAGCCGGCCAGACTCACGCTGGCGGGGTTCGTGCCGTGTGCCGAGTCCGGGATGATGACCCGCTTCCGCGCGTCGCCGTTGGCCTCGTGGAAGGCCCGCATGATCAACAGACCCGTGAGCTCACCCTGCGCCCCGGCTGCGGGCTGGAAGGTCAGGCGGGCCATGCCGGTGGCGTTGCACAGCGCCCTTTCGAGCAGGCCGAGAAGCTCGAGTGCCCCCTGAGCCAGCTCGTCGCCGGCATGTGGGTGCAGCTGCGAGAAGCCCGGCATCGCCGCGGCCTCCTCGGCGACCTTCGGGTTGTACTTCATCGTGCAGGAGCCAAGTGGGTAGGCCCCCACGTCGATTGCCCAGTTCCGTTGCGAGAGGCGCGTGAAGTGCTGCACGAGGTCGCGCTCGCTCACCTCGGGGAGATCAGGGGTCTTCTTGCGACGGAAGCCCTCGGGCACGAGATCCTCGACCTCCGGGGCATCGACTCCGGCCTCGGGCAGGGACCACGCTCTGCGCTCCGGGCGGGACAGCTCGAAGATGAGGGGAAAGCCGTCGCCGTCGGTGCGGGTGCCGGCGGAGCGCTCCAGCGGTCGGCCGCTCATCGCTCCGCCAATTCCTTCTCGATCGCCTCGGCCAGACCCAGGATGTCTTCCTCGGACCGTCTCTCGGTCACGGCGATCAGCAGGCAGTTCGACAGATCCGGATACCAGCGGGCGAGGGCCGGGCCGGCGAGGAATCCGCGGCGACCGAGCGCCTCCGCGAGCTCGGCACCGTCCACCGGCGTCTCGAGGACCAACTCCTTGAAGCGAGGGCCATCGAACCGCAGCCGGCAGCCGGGCAGCTCCCCCAACCGGCTCGCCGCGAACGCGGTGCGCCGGAGACAGATCTCGCCCAGACGCTTCAACCCCTGGGGGCCGAGCCACGACAGGTGGACCGCGGCGGCGATCGCCATGAGCGTCTGGTTCGTGCAGACGTTCGAGGTCGCCTTGGCTCGCCGGATGTGCTGCTCGCGCGCCTGAAGGGTCAGCACGAAGGCTCGCCGTCCGTCGGCGTCGAGGGTCTCGCCAGCGATGCGACCCGGGACCTGGCGCACGAGATCGAGCTTCGTCGCGAACAGCCCCACATAGGGCCCGCCGTACACCATGGGGTTCCCGAGGGCATGCCCCTCGGCCGCCACCACGTCGGCCCCCAGCTCCCCCGGCGACTCGAGGATGCCCATTGCCGTCGGATCGCTCACGGCGACGACCAGTGCTCCCGCGTCGTGGGCTCGCTCCGCCGCGGCCGCCACGTCCTCCAGGCGCCCGAAGAAGTTCGGATAGGCGACCACGACGGCCGCCGCCCCCTCGACGTCGGCGGAGGCCCAATCGACGACCCCATCTTCCCCGTGCTCCACCACCTGGACATCCAGGCCTAGACCTGAGGTATAAGTCTTGAGGACGCCGAGGTAGGCCGGGTTCATCGTGGAGCCCACCAGGACGCGCTCCCTCCGGGTCGAGCGAACCGCGAGATTGACCCCTTCCACCATGGAGTTGGCGCCGTCGTAGAGGGACGCGTTGGCGACCTCCATCCCGAAGATCGAGCACACGAGGGTCTGGAACTCGTAGAGGGCCTGGAGGACGCCCTGTGACAGCTCGGGCTGGTAGGGCGTGTAGGAGGTCGCGAACTCGGCCCGACCGGCGAGCGCCTTGACCACCGGCGGCACGTGATGGTCGTACGCCCCGCCGCCGGCGAAGCACAGCAGGTCGGCGCCGGCCGAGCGACGGGACATCTGGCCGAGGTGATCGAGCAGGGTGGGTTCGTCTAGAGCGGGCCCCACCTCGAGGGCCGCGCCCAGGCGCACGGCTTCGGGGATAGGTTCGAAGAGGTCGTCGAGCTCGTTCAGACCGATCGTCTCGAGCATGGCCCGGTCGTCGGCCGCGGTGTGAGGGAGCCACTCCATCTAGGCGCGGCTCCCTGCGTCGACTTGTCTACTTATCGTCTTGTCCACCGCTGCCTTTCTTGATGAACGGCGGCTTCACGATAGCCGCGGCGATGCTTCGATTGCGCGCGGTCACGACCACTTCGGCCCCTTCCGCGGGGGCCGCCGAGGCCGGGCCCAGCGCGAGCCCGATCCCCGCCCCGAGCGTGGGTGAGAAATTGCCGCTGGTGAGCCGCCCGATCTCACGACCCTCGTGAGCCACCGCATGATCCTGGCGAGGGACTCCCTTGTCCGAGCAGACGACCCCGAACAGCTTGCGTTCGGGCCCCTCGGAACGCACCGCGTCGAGAGCGTCCTTGCCGCGGAACGGCGCGTCCCACGCGACCGCCCATCCGAGACCCGCCTCTAGCGGGTTGATCTCGGTCGTCAGCTCGTGACCGTAGAGCGCGAAGCCCATCTCGAGGCGCAGGGTGTCCCGGGCGCCCAACCCGACCGGAGCCCCGCCGGCGTCCAGTAGCGCCTTGAAGGCTTGGGGAGCGGAGCTGGCCGGGGCGTAGAGCTCGAACCCGCGTTCGCCGGTGTATCCGGTGCGGGCAACGATGCCCTCCTCCCCCATGACGTCCACGGTCTTCCACCGGTGGAGCTTCAGATCGGTCGCCCCACTGCCGGGGAAGACCCGGTCGAACAGATCGAAGGAATCGGGGCCCTGTATCGCGAGGATCGCCCAGTCCGCCCATTCGTCGATGGGGTCGTGACCGGCTGACGAGATCGCCTGGAAGACGGCCTCGTTGTTGGCGGCATTGGGCACGACCAGCCACTCCACGTCGCCGATCCGATAGACGAAGACGTCGTCGATCGTCCCGCCCTTGTGGGTGAGGACGAGCGCGTACCTGGCCGCGCCGACCTCGAGCGCGTGGACATCGGCCGTGACCGCACGTTGCAGGGCCTCTCCCCCCTGGTCCCCCACCACCCGTAGCTTCCCGAGATGCGACACGTCGAAGATCCCGACCGAGGTGCGCACCGCATTGTGCTCGGCGATCACGCCGCCGTATTGGAGGGGCATACTCCAGCCGCCGAACTCGGTCAGCTTCGCCCCCAGCTCCTCGTGCATCTCGAGGAGCGGAGTGCGTCGTTCCTCGCGACCGATCATCGGCCCACGGGCCGGGACGGATCGATCAACCGGCGAGGGCGGAGCCGAACAGCGACAGAGGTGAGTCGGGCCCGTCGGCCTGGCGATCCGGCAGCAAGGCGCCCTGGGACGGCTCTTCGAGCCCGTACTTGACGAGCAGATTCAGGTAGTCGCGTTGATAGAGGATCTTGCATCGCACGTCAGGATAGAGCGCCGTGAGCCGGCGGGTCTTGCGGTTCTTCTTGGTCACCAGCTTCTGGTTGAGAGTGGTGATCTCGATGTAGAGGTCGAACTCGGGGAGGTAGAAGTCTGGGGAGAAACGCTGCGTCGGGTTGCCGTTGCGGTCCCAGTCGATCTCGAAGGTCGTCGGCTCGTAGTCCCAGTCGATCTGGTAGAAGTCCAGGAGCTTGGCGAACTGACGTTCGCTGTTATGAGCGAATCTGACCTCTTCGTAGGGCAGAGTCAGGTGGGGAACGCTGGCCGCATCGTGCGTGCCGTCCGGTATGACTACCCCTCCCTCGCCCTTCGCTGGTCGCCTTCGGAAACGTACTCCACGGGCTCGCCTACGGGTCGGAGCTCGCGCAGCGTGCCGGCGAGCTGATCGCGGATCTTGCCGACCGCCACCACCGCGCCGAGAACGCCCTGCCCGTTCCGCAGGAGGTCGACCACTTCCGCATCCGAGGTACAGGCATAGACGCCGGCCCCATCCGTGACGATCGTCACCTTCGACCAGTCGTCCTCGAGGTCATCCCGAACATAGTCAATGGCTTGCCGGACCTTCTGGAGGCTCGCCCCCGCGTCCGTCAGGCTCTTGATCACCTTGAGCTGCAGGAGGTCGTTGAAGGAGTAGAGGCGCTGGGTGCCCGAGCCCTGGGCCGCCTGGATCGAAGGGACCACGAGCCCCGTGCGGGTCCAGTAATCCAACTGCCTGTAGGTGATGTCGACGATCTTGCACGCCTGGGGTCCCCGGTAGCCCGTGTGCTCCATCGCGCGCCTCCTGGTCGTGGTCCGCCGTACATCGCCGCGGACCTGGTAAGTGACACCTCGGTAGTTACGACAGTGAAAGAGTACGACCCCGCGCGCGCGGTGTCAACGACAACCGTCATGGAAAGGTCGAGCGTTAACCCTGTCCGGTGGCGAAATCCTCGGGGCTGACCTGGTCCAGGAACTCACGGAACTTCTCGACCTCGGTCTCCTCGTCGTCGCGCAACTCGATCCCGGCCTGCTCCAGAACGTCCTCGGCGGCGAAGATCGGAGCGTTAGTCCTGACGGCCAGAGCTATCGCATCGCTCGGACGAGAGGAGACCTCTTTGCTCTGACCATCGTTCGTCATCCTGATCATGGCGTAGAAGGTCTGTTCGACGAGATCGTTGATGACGACGCGCTCGACCTCGATGTCGCTCTCCTGGAGGATGTCACGCAGCAGATCGTGAGTCATGGGACGCGGCGTCTCAACGCCTTGCAGCGCGAAGGCGATGGCAGTGGCCTCGACCGCTCCGATCCAGATGGGCAGATACCGCTCCCCCTGGGTTTCCTTCAGGAGGACGATCGGCTGGTTGGAAGGAAGCTCTACCCGAACGCCTACGAGGGACAGCTCGATCATCGTGCGAGGCTAACACCCTGGCGATGTTGCGTTGGGGTCGAAAAGCGGCCCGACGAGCAACAACGGGTCGTTAGCAAGTCGAGGCAAGTCGGTAACCGCGAGGATGTCAGGGCAGTTCCGATAGCGGCCTTGGAAGTCGAGCCCGTATCCGACGACAAAGACGTCGGGCACCTCGAAGCCCGTGTATTCGACCGGTACCGGCACTATCCTCCTGGCCGTCTTGTCGAGCAGAGTCACAGTCCTCAACGAGCTCGGATGCCGCTCCCCCAGCGTCTTTCGCAGGTAGTTGAGGGTCAATCCGGTATCCACGATGTCCTCCACGATCAGGACATCGCGGCCGGAAACGTCGCAGTCGAGATCCTTGACGATGCGCACGATGCCCGACTGCTCGCCGCCCGGCGCATAGGACGAGATCGACATGAAATCCACCTCCACATCGATCTCGAGAGCGCGCAGGAGATCCGCGAAGAAGAGCGCCGAGCCCTTCAGGATCCCGACGAGGATCGGCGGCTTCGCGCCGGCTCGGTAATCACTCGAGATCGATCCCGCTAGAGCCGCGACCCGCTCCGCGAGCCGAGCGCGCGTGATCAGGACGTCGATGGGAAGCGAGGACCCGGCTTTCATAGAAGGCCCACAGCATCGCCCACCCAGTGGCCCGCCTCGATGATGCGGCCCAGGACCTCCGCGACCGGATGCTCCCGAGCGGGCTCCACCGCGCCTGCGGCGACCGCCGGGACCGTGTCGATGAGGGTGTCGCCGGCCTCGACGAGGATCGACCCCACTCGCTCGCCCGACTCGATCCCCTCGTCGAGGGAGTCGTCGGGGACGAACCGGATGCTCACGGCGGCGGCGCTGCCGCGCGCGGTGCGGCCCGCCACCACGGTGGCGGCGCCCCCCGGATCGATGACCAGGTCCCCGACCGGCTGGTCGGCCCGGACGAGGACGGTCCGGTTCAGACGTTCGAAGCCGTAGTCCAGCAGCAACCGCGAGTCCAGGGCCGCGTCGTCGGAGCGAAGCGCAACCGAGATGAGGGTCCGCCCCCTCCGGCTCGCCGCCGCTACGAGCACGTTGCCCGCGCCGAGCGTGTACCCGGTCTTCACCCCGATCGCCCCTCGGTAACCCTCGAGCAGAACGTTACGGTTCTCGAGCTCCACGAGACCCTTGGGGCCCTCGATCTCGATGCCGGGCGTGGCCACGATCTCGCTGAGTACCGGGTCCTCGAGGAGTGCGCCGGCCAGGACGGCCAGGTCGTGGGCGGTCGAGACGTGACCCGCCACGTCCAGGCCATGGGGCGTCTGGAAGTGAGTGTCGTCCGCCCCGAGGCTTCGTACCAGGGCGTTGAGGGCGGCCATGAACGCGTCGACCGTGCCCGCCGAGTGCTCGGCGAGCGCCACCGCGGCGTCGTTCGACGACGTCAAGAGGAGTGCGTACAGCAGGTCCTCGACCGAGTAGGTATCCAAAGGCTGAAGGTCCAGCCCTCCCCCGCCCGTGGCGGCGGCGGATCCCGACACCGTCACGCGCTCATCCAGCTCGGCCTCTTCCACCACCACGAGAGCGGTAGCCATCTTCGTGGTGCTCGCATTGGGAAGCGGTAGGGCGGCCCGACGCTGCCACAGGCCGCTCCCGGTCTCGTCCACCACCAGGCAGGCATAGCAGGTGGCCTCGATCGGTTCGACGGGCGGCTGCAGGGCTCGGGCCGGCTGCGGGAGCAGGAGCAGACACGCGAGCGCGATGCCGGACACAAAGCGATAAGTCGACAAAGACACTTGGAGATAAATAGCTAGAGGAGCTCTCGCAGGCTCGATCTCAGCAGAGCGGCCCGCAACTGCTGCGACAACGTCGTCAGCGTCTCGGCCGAGGCCAGCGCCTCGTTGTGAGCTTCGGGATCCCGCTTCTTCGTCCCGGGGCCGACGATCTGTTGGACGAAAGCGGCTTCGCGCTCGGCCCACTGTCTGAAGAGACGGAGGTGTCGCGGCTCGACCCCGAATTCGAACAAGCGGCGAGCCGCGCGAGCGGCCTCGAGGTCGTCGCGCCCGTAGCCATCCCCCTCCTTCGACGCGAGGATGCCGTACTCGAGGAGGCCCTCGGCCTGTGGCTCACTGAGTCCGGCCTGCGCCGTGAGCTCCGCGCGCGTCAGCCTGAGCTCCCCCCGCGGGCCAGCCGGAGCGCCCTCCGGGGCCGCGCTGGGGGCCGAGGATCCGTTCACCTCGCCCGAAGCCAGGCGGTCCTTGATCACGCGCAACGGAAGGAACTGGTCCCGCTGCAGCGACAGGATGAAGCGCAACCGTGCGACGTCGTCCTCGTAGAACTTGCGATATCCCGAGGAGGTCCGCTCGGGCGTGAGCAGACCCTCGGCTTCGAGGAACCGGATCTTGGAGATGCTCACGTCCGGGAAGTCGGGCCGGACGGAGTCGAGCACCTCGCCGATGCTCAGATAATCGCGCGATCTCGAGAGGGGCACCCGTCAACCCCCGCTCAGGAACACCAGTTTGAACTTACCGATCTGGATCTCGTCCCCCGAGCGCAGCTCCGCCCCCTCGACCCGCTCACGATTCACATAGGTCCCATTGAGGCTGCCGACGTCGTGGAGGGAGAAACCGTCTCTGCCTCGCCGGATCTCGGCGTGGCGCCTGGAGACGGTGATGTCGTCGAGGAAGATGTCGCTCTCCGGGTGGCGACCCACCCCCGTCGTGTCGGTGTCGAGGAAGAACTTGCTGCCGGCGTTCGGGCCCCGCTTGACGATCAAGACCCCCCGCCCCCCTTCGAGCTCCTCCGGCGAGACGTGCACCTCTTCCTCGAGGTCGGCCTCGAGCTCGCCGGGCATGAAGGTGATCGTCGTATCCTGACCCTCCGATTCCGCGAGAGGGGTTCCACAGGACGAACAGAAGTTCGAACCCTCGGGGTTCCGGTGGCCGCAGTTGTTACAGAACATCAACTGACCCTATAGGAAACGTTTAGGGTTGACAACGAGCAACCTACCCTTCCGAGCCCTCGATGAGGCTCTTGTATTCCGCCGCCGACATCAATGCGTCCAGATCGAGCCCCTCGCCCTCGATGGCCACGAGCCACCCGCGGCTGTAGGGGTCCGAGTTGATCAGCTCCGGTTCGGCCTCGACCTCGGCGTTCTTCTCCGCCACGGTCCCGCTCACTGGGCTGTAAACGTCCGCCACCGACTTCGTCGACTCGACCTCCCCCAGCGGCTGTCCGGCCTGGACCTCGGCCCCCGGCTCGGGCAGACCCACGAACACCACATCCCCCAGTTGCTCCTGGGCGTAGTCGCTGATGCCGACGACGACACGCCCGTCGCTCTCCTTGGCCCACTCGTGCTCCTTGCTGTAGCGCCGATCCTCTGGTACCTCGGTCACGTCGGCTCCTCCTTGAAGTCACTTTGTTGACAAGTAGCTATGTTTCTTCATCCACATCGTGGGCGATCGCGGCCTCCACCAACCCCACGTAGCGGTCCGCGAGACGGCCCGCCGCGTCCGCGCTTCCCGCCTCGGCCCACACCCGTGTCACCGGCTCGTCGGTCGCGGGAACCACCAGCGCCCACCCGTCGTCAACCCGGACCTTCACTCCATCGAGCAGAGTCGTGCTCCCGGACGCCGCCGAGGATGCCACGCGTCGCATCACGGTGCCCTTGCTGGCCCACGGCGTCCGGACCCACCGCCGCGCCAGGTGGACAGCGGGAAGGTCGTTCACCGTCCCGGACAGGGACCGCCCGGAGGTCGCGACGAGCTCGAGCGCCTTGCAACATGCCATGAGGCCATCGGGCGAGGGCATGAACGAAGGCCATATCAGGGTGCCTTCGGCGTCACCGGCGAGGTTCACCCCCGGCTCCCGGGCCCCCGCCATCAGAGCGGGCAGGCCGGTCGGCGTCGTCACGAGGCGGGCACCGTGGCGACCCGTCAGCTCTTCGCAGGCCGAGGGAGCCGAGACGGGCACCGCTATCCGGGCCGAGCCCCGAACGGACTCGTACTCCGAGAAGGCCAGTAGCGCAGCCTGTGGCTCCACGACCCGTCCGTGATCGTCGACGAGGTGCGCCACCTCGCCCCCAGGCTCCAGGAGCACTCCCAGGTCCGAGCCGGAATTACGCACGAGGTCGGACAGGGCGGCGAGGAGGCGTTCGACATCCTCCGCGACGAGGACCGGCCGGTTCTCGTCCGCGAAACCGTTCACGGCCAGGACGTCGCACCCCAGGCGCCCGAGGATGGCCGGGCCCACCAGCGAGGCCGGCCCGAAGGCGTAATCGACGACCACCTTGGGGCCGAAGGAACGCACGGACTCGACGTCGATGGCTCCCAGCAGCCCGGAGGTGTACTGCTCCGGCGCATGGGGAGGGAACTCGAGCTCCCCGATGTTCGCTGCGCCGGTGCGCCTGTAGTCCTCTCGGAAGAAAACCCGCTCGATCTTGCGCTGCATCGCCTCCGACAGGTCGGTCCCGTCGGACTCGAACAACCGCAGCTCGACCGACTCTGGGTGGCCCGGCGATGTCCTCACGCTGACGCCTCCGGCGGCCTGGCGGTTCCGGACGGTGAAACGCGTGAGCGGCATCGGCATGAGCTCGAGGTCCTGGCACGTCACTCCGGTGGCGTTCAGGCCGGCGATGAAAGCCCGCTTGAGGGTCCGGGCGGCCCGGCTCGCATCCCGACCGGCCACCACGACGCTGCCCCGCTTGAGCGACGTCCCATAGGCCATGCCCAGACGCACCGCGATCACCGGGGTCATCCCGACATTGACGATGCCCGACACGCCGCGCGCCCCGAACAGCCCCCGTGACGCCCGCTTCTCGAGGATCACGCTGTGAGTCACGATGGCGCCGGCCTCGACCGCACGGGATGGGTAAACCTTCACTCGAGGTTTGATGAGAGCGTCCGGTCCCACGGTCACCTCATCCCCCAGGATCGCTCCCTCCTCCACCGTCGCACCCCGGTCGATCGAGGCTCCGCGGCCCACGACCCCGCCCCGGAGCAGGGCCCCCGGAGCGATGTGGGCGCGATCCATGACGACCGCGCCCACGAGCCGAGCGTCCTCCGACACCGTGGCGTTGAGCCCCACGACGGTCCCCGGCCCCACCGACGCCCCGGCCTTGATGCGGGTGTTGTCGCCGATCAGGACCGGGGGTCGGAGGCGGGCCGCGGCGTCGACCGAGACGTCCTCCCCCACCCACACACTCGGCCTCAGCTCGAACCCCGGGATGTCGAGGGCGACGCGACCGTTCAGAGCGTCCTGTTGCGCTTCCAGGAACGCCTCCGAGTTGCCCACGTCGGCCCAGTAGGCGTCGGTGACGAAGCCGAAGAGCGGGAGGCCCTTGTCGAGCATGAGCGGGAACAGCTCCGTCGAGAAGTCGTAGGGCTGATCGGGCGGGATCAGGTCCAGCACTTCCGGCTCGAGCACGTACATCCCGGTGTTGATCGTGTCGGTGAACACCTGCCCCCACGTGGGCTTCTCGAGGAAGCGCTCGATCCGGCCGTCCTCTGCAGTCATCACGATGCCGAACTCGAGAGGGTCCTTCATGCGCTTCAGCACCATGGTGGCCGCCGCGCCCTTCGCCCGGTGCCACCGCACCACCTCGGCGAGGTCGATGTCCGTCAGGGCATCGCCGGAGATGACGAGGAAGGGGCCGGACAGCAGGTCTTGCGCGTTCAGGACCGATCCCGCGGTTCCCAGCGGGACCTCTTCGTTCGAGTAAGCGAGCGAGACGCCGAGATCCGAGCCGTCACCGAAGTAGTTGCGGATGACCGAGGACAGGAACTGGACGGTGGCGATGACATCGGTGAACCCATGCCGGCGCAGGAGAAGCAGGATGTGTTCCATCAGGGGCCGGTTGGCGACCGGGAGCATCGGCTTGGGCATGTTGCTCGTTAGCGGCCGCAGCCTCGACCCCTCGCCGCCGGCCATGATCACGGCCTGCATCGAACCCTGAGGGGCACGGGACCCCTCGCTCCCACCGGAGCTCATATCGGGGGAGGTTCCTTGGGCAGCGCCCGCACGCGCGTGAGGGCCTCCCGGCCGTACATCGCCCCGGCGACCCAGTACAGAACGGCGCCGAGGGTCGTGAAGGTCATCCCGATGCCACTTGCCAGATCCTCGATGTCGAGCGACGTCTCGGACACCGCCAGCCAGGTCAAGCCGAAGAGCAACGCGGCCGTCGCGCACTTCCCTATGAAGTTGACCGGGATCCTGGCGAGGTGGCGCCTATCCAGGAGCGGGAACGCGCTCAGGACGATCACATCTCGAGCCACGATGACCACTGCGATCCACAGCGGGAGGGTCCCGCGCGCCACCAGGGCGACGGCCAGGGCCACTATGAAAACGCGATCCGCCAGCGGGTCGAGAAGCTTGCCGAGCTCGCTGACCGCTCCCGTCCGACGAGCGATATAGCCATCGAGCCAGTCCGTCGAGGCCCCGACGCCGTAGAGGATGACGGCGGGGTCTTCCCTGCCCGATACGAACAGCCAGATGAAGATCGGAACGGTGGCGAGCCGCGTCAGGGAGATGACATTCGGAAGCGTGAGGATCGCGGTCGACGCGGCGGACTCGGGGGCGGACGCGACCGGTGGGGCCGTCCCCGCCTCCGGTTCACCCATGCCGCCACCCCCACCGGTTCGCCGGTTGCCCGGCCGATCGAAAATGGTCGGGACGGCCGGATTTGAACCGGCGACCCCTGGTCCCCCAGACCAGTGCGCTAACCAAGCTGCGCCACGTCCCGAGAGCCGCCATCATACTCAGTCCCCCGGCCTGGACTGCGGGCGATAAGTCTCCTCGTATCCAAAACGACTTGTCGATAAATAGACTTGGACGTCATGTCCGAGGTCGCTGGTCCTTGCGCTGAGGTCTATCCCTCAACCTCGCCTGAACCCTTAAGGGAGTCCCGGCGAACGGCTCCAGCTCCCGGATGCGATGCTCGATGTAGCGCAGGTAGGCCACCTCTAGCCGGCGGGTGGAGAACAGGATGAACGTCGGCGGCGCGACGTTCGCCTGGACCCCGTAGAGGATCCGGGTCGCCCGCCCGCCCAGCCGAGGATGCGGACGCCTCTCCTGGGCATCCCGCACGAGTTGGTTCACGGTCGAGGTGGCCAGCCTCCGCCGGTGGGATGCGATGGCTTCGATCACACCGGGCATCAGCCGGTTGATGCCCCGCTTGGTGGCCGCCGAGGTACGCACGAACAACGCCCAATCGAGGAAGCGGAGCTTGTCCTGGATCGAATCCTCGAGGCGTCCCCGATCGATCTCGTCCTTCGTCACCAGATCCCATTTGTTGAGGACGACGATGCAGGCGCGGCCGGACGAGACGACGTCCTCGGCGATCCGCTGATCGTGCCCGGTGACTCCCTCGGACGCGTCGATCACCAGGATCGCCAGATCCACTCTCTCGAGGGTCTGTCTGGACCTCAGCCAGCTGTAGTACTCGAGCGGGTCCTTGAGCTGCACCTGCCGGCGCATCCCGGCGGTGTCCACGATCCTGAGCTGCCGCTCCTCCCCCACCTCCAACAGCGAGTCGACTGGGTCGCGAGTGGTTCCGGGGACGTCGTGGACGATCGAGCGGGCCTCGCCCAGGAGGGCGTTCAGGATGGAGGACTTGCCCACGTTGGGACGACCGACGATGGCCGCGGCGGCCCACTCCGATCCGGGCGTCGCCTCCTCGTCCGGCAGCCGGGCGACGAGCGCCTGTAGGAAGTCGCCGGACCCGCGACCGTGGAGGGCCGAGACGGGACTGGGGGCGCCGAGACCAAGGCGGTAGAAGGTCGATGCGGCCGGCTCGTCACGGGGGTCGTCCACCTTGTTGGCCGCCACGAGCACGGGCTTCTCGGTCCGGCGAAGCTCCGCCGCCACCAGCAGATCGTCCTCGAGCGGCCCGGCGACGGCGTCCACGACCAGGACGATGACGTCTGCGGTGTGGATCGCCACCTGGGCCTGCTCCACCACGCGCGCATCGAGGCCTTCCGCTCCCGGCTCGAGACCGCCGGTATCGACCACCTCGAACGACCGGCCCGCCCACTCCGCGTGGAAGGAGCGGCGATCCCTCGTTACTCCCGGGGTGGCTTCGACGATCGCCTCGCGCCGTCCCAGGATGCGGTTCACCAGCGAGGATTTCCCCACGTTCGGACGGCCGACGACCGCCACCACCGGGACGCGGCCCTCCCGGCCCTCATCCGCCATGGAAGCGCTCCCGCGCCAGCCGGACGATCTCGGCCACCACCTCGTCGATCGGTCTGCCCGTCGAATCGACCGTGGCGGCGTCGGGCGAACGCCTGAACGGGGAGGCCTCCCGGTTGGAGTCCGCCTCGTCCCTGTCCCGGATCGAGCCCTCGAGACCGACCCGCTGGGCGTCCTCGGGCGACAGGTCCAGGTCCGCGGCCCGCCGACGGGCCCGCTCCTCGAGCGAGGCGGTCAGCCAGACCTTGACCCCGGCCCCCGGCACGACCCGGGAGCCGATGTCCCGACCCTCGATGACCACCTCCCCCGACTCCGCCTCGTGGCGCTGCCGCTCGAGCAGCGCGGCCCGCACCTCGGGATGTGCGGCCACGGTGGAGACGGCTTCCGTGATCTCGTGGGCCCGGATGGCTTCGGTGACGTCGCGGCCGTCCACCCGCACCCGCCCATCGCTCAGGTCGAGGTCGAGGGAGCGAACGAGCCGGCCCAGGGCGGCGCCGTCGGCGAGGTCCACGTCACGACCCAGGGCCGCGAGCGCGACCGAGCGATAGAGAGCGCCCGTGTCGAGGTAGCGCCAGCCGAGGGCTCGAGCCACGCCGGAGGCCACGGTGCTCTTCCCCGCCCCCGCGGGCCCGTCGATCGCCACGACCTTCATCGTTCCCGTCATGCGGACCCCTGTGCCTGCCCCAGAACGTCCAGGAACTCGGGGAACGAGGTGTCGACGCAGCTCCAGCCGTCCACCCGGACCCGGTCCTTCGCCACCAGGCCGGCCACCGCGAAGGACAGCGCCACCCGATGATCTCCGGACGAGGCGATCGAACCCCCGGTCAGCTCGGCGGGCCCCGTGATCACCATCCCGTCCGCGGTCGCCTCGGCGTCCGCTCCCAACGCCCTGAGCCCGGTGACCATGGTTTCGATGCGATCGGATTCCTTGGTGCGCAGCTCGCCCGCGCCCCGGACCATCGTGGCCCCGTCCGCCCTGGAGGCGGCGATCGCCAGAACCGGCAACTCGTCGATGAGGGCCGGGATCCCATCCGGACCGAGTGCGACGCCCTGCAGTGCCGACGAGCGGACGCGTACGCGTCCCACGGGCTCACCTCCGGATGCGCCGGTCACCTCCGTGGTGAGGTCGGCCCCCATGGCCTTCAGTGCGTCGAGAGCCCCACATCTGCTGGGGTTGACCCCGAGACCCTCGAGCGTGAGGTCGGAGCCCGGCACGAGGGTGGCCGCAACGATCAGGAACATCGCCGAGGACATGTCACCGGGAACGTCCCATCGCAGCGGCTGGACGTCCTGCCCGCCCGTCATGGTCACCGCCGTCCCGGACCGCTCCAGGGCGACGCCCGCGGCGGCCAGCATCCGCTCGGTGTGGTCCCGGCTGGGGGCCGGCTCGGTCACGGAGGTCGTCCCGTCGGCGGCGAGCCCCGCAAGCAACAGGGCGGTCTTGACCTGAGCGCTGGGGATGTCCAGGTGCAGGTCCGTCCCGCGTAGGGCTCCCCCGCGCACGGACAGCGGCGCGAGCTCCCCGTAACGACGTCCCTCGATGCTCGCTCCCATCTGCCGGAGGGGAGCGACGACCCGCAGCATCGGACGCCGGCACAGCGTGTCGTCTCCGGTGAGGACGGACGCGCCGTTCACTCCGACGCACAAGCCGAGCCCGGTCCGCAGCGTGGTGCCGGAATTCCCGCAGTCGATCACCTCCGAGGGCTCCCTGAAGGCCGCCCGGCCAGAACTATCGACCTTCGCTAGACCCTTATCCTCTGACACCTCGCACCGAACCCCCAGGGAGCGGATCAGCGCGGCCGTCGCTCCCACATCGGCGCCCCGGTTCAGGTTAAGGATGGCGGATCCGCCGGAGGCGAGGGCCGCCAGCAGCAGCGCCCGGTGGGAGATCGATTTGTCACCCGGCAGGGCCACCGATCCTCGCAATGGGCGAGCCGCCCCCCGGCTGATCATCGACCTGTCACCTTGTGTCCTAGTAGACAAATCTCTTTGTCACCAGTCACGCTCACGATCCGCCCCTGTCGACGTGGTAGCCCAACGACACGAGTGCCCCCACCAGGGCCCCGGCCCGCTCTCGTCCCACCACGACCAGCTCCAACCGTCCACGCCCGCCCTCGGTGGAGTGCACGATGCGCAGATCCTCGATGTTCGCTCCGATCTGCCCGGCGGCGGTCGTGACCTCGGCCAGGACACCCGGACGGTCCGGCACGAGGAGCGACAGCGTCACCGGGTCGCCGGCCAGGTCGGGCTTGGCGAAGAGGTCCAGCCGGGCCGAGCGGGCGCGGTCGAAGAAGGATGCAAGCTCCTCCCACCGCCCGTCCTGGATGATGCTGGAGAGGCCCGCGAGGCGCCCCTCGAGACCCCCGAGGGCGTCCAGGACGGGGCCCCGATTCGCACGGATGATCTCGACCCACAGATCGGGGTGGCTCGCGGCGATGCGGGTGACGTCCCGGAAGCCACTGGCCGCCAGTCCCAACAGGGCCTCGCGGTCCCCCGCCCCCGTTGCGACCTCGACGAGCGCGCTCGCAACGAGCTGTGGCAGGTGGCTCAGCCGGGCGACGAGAGCGTCGTGATCGGAGGGATCGACCGCGACCGGCGTAGCGCCCAGTCCGGCCACGAGGTCGGACACCGTTCCATAGGCCTCCGGAGACGTGCGGGCGGTCGGCGTGAGGATCCACCACGCCCCCTCGAAGAGTCGTTCGTCCGCGGCGTCGATGCCGTGGCGTTCCGACCCGGCCATCGGGTGTCCGCCCACGAAGCGCTCCCCGAAGGCCCTCTCCCCCTCGGCCACGATCGATGCCTTTGCGCTTCCGACGTCGGTCACGACACCGGACCCGCCCACGGCGGAGCCGATCGCCTTGCACAGCAGCCCGGCCTGCTCGACGGGGGCCGCGAGCACGATCAGGTCGGCCCCCTCCACCGCGCCCTCGGGGGTGGGGGAGGTCGCGCTGACCGCGTCCCGGTCGAGGGCGGCGCGCGCGGCCGACGCGTTCGTGTCGAAGCCCACGACCTCGATCGCGGGCGCGGCCCGCCGGAGCCGCAGCCCGATGGAACCTCCGATCAACCCGGTCCCCAGGAGGGCGACGCGTTCGGCCAACACCCAACCTCTCCTTGATGGTTAGCAGCCCGGACGAGCGTTCGGGCCGGCCCCATTGTGGCCTATCCGAACCCGACCGCCCTACTCCCCCAGGTCGGTTCTCAGCCGCACGGCCCCATGCAGGTACACGGGGTGCAGATCCTGGTCGGGGCGCGGGGGGTAGACGTGCATCAGGACCCGTACGCAGCGACCGACCGCACCGGGCACGTCCAGCTCGGCCGCCGACAGGACCGGCACCCTGTCCAGGCCGACGGTCCGCGCCGCGCTGGCGGGGAAGGCGGCGGTCAGATCCTGAGTGGCGGTGAACACGATGCTGACGACGTCGGCGGGCCTCAGCCCGTTGCGCTCGAGCAGATCGGTGAGGAGCTCGGCCGAGGCGGCGACGATGTCCTCGGCCTCGTTGCGGGCGACCGTGGTGGCGCCGCGTAGCCCTCGGAGCCTGTCGGGGGGACTTGTCGACATATCTACCTATCTACTTGGAGTCACCCTACAGGCCGCACGCCAGGTACAGGGCCCGGACGTCGTCCAGCGACAGACGCCGGGCCGTCCCGGCCTTGAGTCGCCCCAGCATAAGAGGCCCGATCGCCGTCCTCACCAGCCGTTTCACGGGGTGCCCGACCTCGGCCATCATCCGCCTCACCTGGCGGTTCCTCCCCTCGACGATAGTGAGCTCGACCAGGCTGGATCCGGGCATCCTCTCGACCAGCCCGATCCGTGCGGGCTTCGTCGGGCCGTCCTCGAGCTCGACCCCCCGCGCCAGCACCTTGAGAGCGCGCGCCCCCACGGTTCCCCGGACCTCCGCCAGATAGGTCTTAGGGACCTCGAAGCTCGGGTGGGTGAGCCGGTGGGTCAGCTCACCGTCGTTGGTCAGCAGCAGCGCCCCCTCGGTGTCCATATCGAGCCGCCCGACCGGCCACACCCGCTCGGTGACATCGAGATAGTCCAGGACCGTCCTCCTGCCCTCGGGATCGGCGGCCGACGTCACGACTCCCACGGGCTTGTTCATGAGCAGATGCACGACCCGAACGTCGAGGGGCACGAGCGAACCGTCAACCTTGACTTCATCCTTATGGGGATCCACCCGCCGGCCGAGCTCGGCCGTGCGCCCGTTCACCTCCACCCGGCCCCGGGCGATGAGCTCCTCGATCGCCCGACGGGATCCGAGACCCGCGTGGGCCAGGACCTTCTGGAGCCGCTCCCCGTCGTTCATGCGCTCGGGGAGAGCTTGGCCTCCATGTCCTCGACGGCCTCGGTATCGGGCATGAAGTCCGCGAGCGGCGGCAGGTTCTCGGTGCTCGGCAGACCCATCCGCTCGAGGAACTCATCCGACACGGCGAACAGAACCGGGGTCCCGGGGCCGGGAGCCTGGCCGGCGTCTCGCAGGAGCCCCCGCATGAGGAGGGTCTTCACCACCGAGTCCGAATCGACCCCCCGGATCTCGGCTATCTCGGCCCGCGACAGGGGGCCCTTGTAGGCGACGATCGCAAGCACTTCGAGGGCCGCTCCGGTGAGGCGTGAGTGGGTGTGGCTCGACACGAAGCGCTCGAGCCAGGGGGCGCATTCGGGGTCGGTGTAGAGCCGCCAGCCCCCTGCGGCCTCGCGCAGCACGAAGCCTCTGCCATCCGCCCTGTAGGACTCGGCGAGCTCCTGCAGCAACCCGTTCACCTCCGCCCGGGGGCGTTCCAGGACCTCGCCGATGAGGCTTGCGGCGACCGGTTCGCCCGCCAGCAGCAGGATCGACTCGATGATCTTCCGAGGCTCGGTCACGACACACCCCCGTCGAACGCGTACTCCTCGATGTCCTCGAGGACATCATGAGCGAACACCTCGCCCGTCCACGAGGCCGTGATGTCGCCGAATCGGTCCGCTTGGTCCAGTTCCACCGCTCCGGCCTTGAACAGCTCCAGGAGGGCCAGGAACCGCACCACGATGTCGAGTCTGGTGTCGAGCCGCCCGCACAGCCGTTCGAAGGACAGCGATCCCGAGGTCATGAGCTCCTCCGAGAGCTCGGTGATGGCGTCCCTCACCGAAGCCCGGGCCAGCGCCACATGCGAGACGTCAAGCTCGAGCTGGGGTCGAGGGATCAGCGCCGCGGCGGCCGCCCGGCCGACGTCGGCCGGGCTCGCCCGGGCCAGCAGATCGGGGGCCAGGTCGACGAAGCGGGGCTCCAGAACGACGCTTCGTCCGTGGAAGAGGCGTCCCGCATCGAGCCCCCGCGCGATCCACGAGCCGGCCTCTCGGAACGTGGCGCACTCCACCAGGCGGGCCAGGAGTAAGTCTCGCTCCTCGAGCAGCCTGCTGTCCTCGGGGTCGAGACCGCGCGCCGGCAGGAGCCTCGCCGACTTCAGCTCGAGAAGAGTGGCTGCGATCACGAGGAAGCCCGTGGCGGCCTCGAGATCGAGATGTTCCATCGCCTCGACGGCGGAGAGGTACTCCTCCGTGATGCTCGACAGGGACACGTCGTAGATGTCGACCCGCTGCCGGGTGATGAGGTGCAGGAGCAGGTCGATCGGCCCCTCGAACACCTCCAGCTTCACCTCGTGGGCCATGGCTTCTCCGTCAGTGGATTTGTCGACAAGGCGACTAGTCGCCATCTCTGAGCGCTTCCGCTACGAAGCCTATCCCCCACCGCCCCGCCGCAGGCGCCTTTGCGATGAGACGTCACGGCCGCGGTCCCAGCCCGGTGACGTCCCTGACCCGGGTCATGGTCTCCTCGGCCACGCCGGCGGCCTTCTGGGCCCCCCCGACCAGGAGGCGCTCCGTCTCGGCGGGGTCCGCGAGCAGCTCCTCCAGGCGCTTCTGGATCGGCTCGATGCGGGCCACCAGGGCGTCGCCGAGGGCGCTCTTGAAATCCCCGTAGCCGGTCCCAGAGAAGCGCTCCTCGAGCTCCGCCACGGGGATCCCCTCCACGAGCGAGAAGATCGTCAACAGGTTCGTCAGGGCCGGCTTGTCCGGCGTCGCCCGGATGTCCCTCCCGGAGTCCGTCACGGCGCTCCTGACCTTCTTGCGGATCGTATCGGGAGGATCCACCAGCAGGATCTTGGAAGCGGGCCGCGGGGCCGATTTGCTCATCTTTTCCGTGGGGTCGTCGAGCGCCATGATGCGGGCCCCCTGCGCCGGGATCCACGCCTCCGGAAGGACGAAGGTCCGCCCGAACTGGGAGTTGAACCGGGAGCCGATGTCTCTCATCAGCTCCACATGTTGCTTCTGGTCCTCTCCGACGGGAACTCCGTGAGCCTGATAGAGGAGGACGTCGGCCGCCTGGAGGACCGGATAGGCGAACAACCCCGCCCCGACGGACTCCGCCGCATCCCCCTTGGATCTGTCCTTGAACTGGATCATCCGCCGCAGCTCGCCCATGCGGGCGATGCAGGTGAGGATCCAGGCGAGCTCGGAATGGGCCGGGACATGGGACTGCACGAACAGGACCGAGCGGTCGGGGTCGACCCCACACGCCAGAAGCACGGCCCCACCCGCGAGCACCTGCCGTCGCAGGGTCTTGGGGTCGAACGGCAGCGTCATCGCATGGAGGTCGACGAGGCAGTAATAGGCCTCGTTGCGCTCCTGCTGGGCGACCCAGCTGTCGAGCGCCCCGAGCAGGTTCCCCAGATGGACGTGGCCGGTGGGTTGGATGCCGCTGAACACCCGCCTCCGGGATGCATCCTTCAAGTTGTCGTTCAGGCTTAGACCTCCCACGATCCGCTCTGTTGCCCCGCCGTGCCCCTACAATACCGGCCCGTGGGTAACGGTCCCCTGGAACTCCTGCGTGTCGACCCGGTCGCGTTCCTCTTGTTCGCGGTCTCCATCATCCTGGCCATCAGCCTCCACGAGTTCGCCCATGCCTACACCGCCGACCTGCAAGGAGACCGCCTGCCCCGGGCGATGGGCCGCGTAAGCCTCAATCCGGCCCGCCATCTCGACCCTTTCGGGACGATCCTCATCTTCCTCGTGGGGTTCGGCTGGGGCCGCCCGGTCGAGTTTCGCCCCCAGTCGTTCGCCTCCAAGCGCTTCGGATCGGCGATAGTCGCCCTGGCCGGCCCGATGATGAACCTCCTGCTGGCCATCGTGGCCGCTCTACTGTTCACTCCGATCTTCACTGCCACGGGGTGCGCCACCGTGACCCGGTTCCTGCTGATCTTCGTCGGCATCAACGTCCTCTTGGCGATCTTCAACCTCATGCCGCTCCCGCCGCTGGACGGCTCGAGGCTCCTCACCATCTTCCTGCCCCCGGACAAACAGCACATCATCTATTTCCTCGACCGGTACGGCCTCTTGATCCTCATCCTGCTGGTGCTCTTCGGGGGCTTCACCGTCCTCACGCCGATCTTCGAGTTCATCTACTCGTTGATCCTCCCGGAGTCCGCGGAATTCTGCATGTCCTGAATCACCAAGGTCACTTATCGCTTTGTCGACAAGTCCACGCCGCTTCGAGGGGGTAAGAGCATGCGAGGCAGGGAGCGCCGTCAAAGCTGCGGGATCGCTTATGCGTGTCGCCGGTCGCGGGCGGGCACAAATACCCGCCGATGCCGACGGTACCCCCACGCCTACCCACCGGGCGGCAGCGGCACCGATGGTCCCCATCATCCGGCCAGCGAGTCCGGAGTTTTCAAGCGAGGCTCCTAATGAACCCCCAGCGCCCTGGCACCCTTTGGGGTCCGGAGGTATAGGGCTCCTCCCAGACAAGTAGATGGCTGACAAGTTCACTTATAGACATAGCTACTTGTTGATGAAGGCGAGGGGAGCGCCCCGGAGCCCCAAGGTTCGTCCCACGTCGCACCCGGGGCTCGCACAGTCTCGAATAGCTCGCACAGTCTCGAATAGAAGGGCTCCGTACGGGAGGGCGGACGCACGCCTCCCGAATATCTCCGCGACGACCTCTCTTGGCGATCTCTATGGGGGCGGCCCCGTGAGGCCACCCTGCCTCAGCCACGGCCCCGCCCTAAGGGTCCGCTCTGCCTGGAGCTCTTCAGCAGCACGGCTAGGGGGCTTGTGCTGATCGCTTCCAACGAGCCACAGAAGCACCCGCGCCCTGTCGGCTGCCCGAGTCCCGTGACCCTCAGTTAGCGGATCCTCGGCGCCGGGGGGCTCGTCCCACCACCGAGGTCCACGCCAGAAGCGACCGTATGGTTAAGCGTAATCTAGAGCCTTAAGCCTGCCAGTCCACTTCTGGCCCTGGCGGGGGGTCGGGAGCATCCCAGACCTGTTGCTCGATGGCGGCCACGAGCCGGTGCCGCCGTCCCGAGCTCGCCCCGGGCTTTGGTCCCGAGGACCGATCGGCGCGTCATCGGCCGACAGGGCTCCCCGGAGGGAGGCCTGTCCCGCATCCCCACACAGAGCCGCCGTTAGAGCCGGCGGCTCTGTGTGGGGATCCTACGGGCGCCGGTTCATGGGTCTCCTTATAGACAAGTCGATGTCTCTACTTCTCTACTTGCCTATGGATCTAATGATCTGCAAGTAGATGACGAGGCGGGGGTAACGGACCCCGATCGTCGGGACTACTACGAGCGTGGCCCCGGTCACCGTTGCCCCGACGGGCAGAGACCAGCCTCCGTCGATCAGTCCACATGTCTCGATGGTGACATATCGACCTATAGATATGTAGAGTCGATTTATCGATATGTCGAGAACGCCACGCAACCTTCTTCGATAGCGCGGGGACACGAGATGGAGGGGTTCAGCCCTTCGGCGGAGCCGATATCGGGAGCCCTGCCCGATCACCCGCTGTAGGACCCGGGTTGCCACTGGATCGCTGGGTCGGATGCCGCCTTAGTCCCCGTGCACAAGATGCGGTCCACCTAGCCGAGTCGCGGTCAAGGAACGGGGGCTTCGGAATCTTTCCCTCTCCCTTTCGCCCAGCACCTTCTCCCTTTGCACCTCGGGTCGAGGGATGGGCCCCCGGGGACGTGCGTCAGCCTCAAGTAGAGGTGTATGGTTGACCAAGGGCGATTGGAGCTGGCCGGCCCCGACGTCGTGAGTTGCCGAAGGGTGGGGAGACCCCGCATCGGGCTCGGCGTGAACGCGGCGCCCGGGGTGGGAGCGAATTGAAAGGCCGGACTTGGCTAGCAGCTCGTGGGCAGAGAAAGGCCCTACCTCCGGAGAGCCGGGGGGCTTGAGTACGGTGCAGCCGGGGCTTGAGTACGGTGCAGCCGGGGCTTGAGTACGGTGCAGCCGGGGCTTGAGTACGGTGCAGCCGGGGCTTGAGTACGGT
>JALZJQ010000140.1 GCA_030859685.1 Actinomycetota bacterium
CGCCTCGCCTCGCTCCGTTCCTAAAGACACGGTGCTAGATTTGTGACCGGTCTAGACCACCAGGGGAGCCGTGTCCGAATCATTCATGGCGGCCGAGATGGCCGAGCAGCCCGATGTGCTGGCACGGCTCGCCGGCCGCGCGGACGAGATCGAGGCGGCCGTGCGCGGTGTGGCCCCCGTTGGACTGGCAGGGATCATCCTCGTGGCGCGGGGCTCGTCGGACTATGCCGCGATCTATGGACGCTATGCGATCGAGATCGCGTCGCGCCGCCCGGTCGCGCTGGCAGCCCCGAGCATCCAGACGCTCTATCAGTCGCCCACGGACCTCACGGACTGGCTGGCCATCGCGGTGAGCCAGTCCGGCAAGACCCCCGAGATCGTCACGATGACGGAGAAGATGCGGGCCGCCGGTGCGCGCTCCATCGCGGTAACCAACACACCCGAGAGCCCTCTTGCCGCAGTTGCGGACGTCACGATCGACCTGGCGGCCGGCGAAGAGAAAGCCGTACCGGCCACGAAGACCTTCAGCGCCTCCCTGCTCGCGTTCGCGCTCATCGCTCAGGCCCTCGGTCCGGGGGAGCTGCGCGATCGCATGGACGGGGCGAGCGGATGGGTCCAGTGGGTGCTCGACGATCCGGGTTCTGCCGAGCGGGTAGCCATCGAGCTCCACTACGCCGAGGGCCTGATCTCGGTCGGTCGGGGCTACATGTTCTCGGTCGCGCTGGAAGCCGCGCTCAAGCTCAAGGAAACGACTTCGATACTAGCCGAAGGCTACTCGGCTGCGGACCTTCGACACGGTCCCATCGCCGTCGTCGAGCGGGACTTCCCCGTCCTCACCTTCAACGTGCCGGGCCCCGCCGCACCCGACATGGACGAGCTCATCGCGTGGCTGGGGTCGGAGCCGAAAGCGCACGTGATGCAGGCTCACCCCGGCGACGGCGCGGATCTTCCCCTTCCTCCGGACTGCCCCGAGGCGCTCGCCCCGATCCCAGCCGCGGTGCGAGCCCAACAGGTAGCCCTTCAACTGGCTCTGCGCAAGGGACTCGATCCCGACAAGCCAGAGGGCTTGAGTAAGGTCACCGCCACCACGTAAGGAGCGCTCCGTGCCGGAACAAGAGGTCATTCTCGACAACGAGGTCGGACTGCATGCCCGGCCGGCCGCGGTCTTCGCCAAGAAGGCCGCGTCCTTCGACTGCGACGTCAAGCTTGTCAAAGACGGCAACGAGGCCAATGCGAAGTCGATCATGTCTGTTCTGAAGCTGGACGTGACCAAGGGCGATGCCGTCACCATCAGGACGGAAGGAGACGGCGCCGAAGAGGCTCTGAGCGATCTGGTGAAGCTCGTCGGATCGCTGTGAGGACGCTGCAGGGCACGCCGGGTTCACCAGGCGTCGCGGTCGCGCCCGCATGGATCTTCTCTCGCGCTGGGCTCGACCTTCCCGATGGCCCCGTCGAGGATCCCGATGCCGAGGTCGAGCGGCTGCGGGATTCCGCCGAGCAGGTGGCCGCCGATCTCGATGCGAGATCGGCGAAGGCTGAATGCGAGCTTGCCGAGGTTCTCGAGGCCCAGGCCATGATGGCGCGCGACCCCGAGATGATCGACGTGGCTGCCGAAGCGGTGCGCGAGGAGCGAACGCCTGCAGCGCGCGCCATCGTTGACGCTGGGGAGACCTACGCGGAAGCGCTGCAGTCATCCGAAAGCGAGTACATGGCGGCCCGGGCGAGCGACGTGCGCGACGTTTGCGCGCGTATCGCGCGACGGCTCGTGGGGGCGGATGACTCGTTCTCTCAGATGTCCGAACGGGCCGTGGTCGTGGCCGACGAGCTACCGCCGGCCGATGTCGGCGAGCTCGACCGGGATCGGGTAGCGGCCATCGCGACCGCTCAGGGCAGTCGCACTAGTCACACCGCCATCGTCGCCCGTGCACTCGGCATCCCCGCGGTCGTGGGTCTGGGCGAGGTCGATGTGGACGCCGGCGAAGAGATCGCAGTCGATGGGGATGCGGGCCAGGTCTTCGTGCAACCCGACGACGACACCCGTTCCGAGATCGAGGGCCGGGCCTCTCGCGCCGCGGAGCGCCGTCGGCACCTGATCGAGCGCGCTGCCTCGCTCGAGGGAGTCACCCGAACGCGCGACGACCACCGGGTCGAGGTCGCCGTCAACGTCGCGACCGAGGTCGAGCTGCGAGCCGGGCTCGAAGCGGGGGCCGAGGGGGTCGGTCTGTTTCGAACCGAGCTCTTGTACCTCGACCGCACGGAGGCACCGGTGCGCGCCGAGCAGCGCAAAGCCGTGCGCTCCCTTCTCGACCTTCTGGAGGGCAAGCGCCTGGTCATCCGGACCTTCGACTTCGGCGCCGACAAGCCGGTGCCTTTTCTGAACCTGCCCTCGGAGGAGAACCCCGCCATGGGCGTGCGCGGGGTGAGACTCGCGCGCGACCAACCCGCGCTGCTCGACGAGCAACTCGCAGCGATCGCGGACGCATCCTCCTCCGGCGACAGGGTCGCCATCATGGCCCCGATGGTGGCGACGTCCGAGGAGGCTCGTTGGTTCGTCGAGCGAGTCGAGCGCGTCGAGATGGAGGCCGAGGTAGGGGTCATGGTCGAGGTGCCCGCCGCGGTCTTCATGGCGGAGGAGATCGCCGAGGTGTGCGACTTCCTCTCGATCGGCACCAACGACCTGACCCAGTACCTGTTCGCGGCCGACCGGCAGAACGGCCGCCTCGGTTCCTTTCAGGACCCCTTTGCACCTGGCCTGTTGCGGGCCGTCAAGACCGTGTGCGATGCGGCGAACGGTCGCGCCTGGGTGGGGGTGTGCGGAGAAGCGGCGGCCGACCCGCTGTGGGCGATGGTCGCGGTGGGTCTCGGCGTCGAAGAGCTTTCCATGGGCCCGGAGGCGATCCTGGAGATCCGTGTGTCTTTGTCAGAGTCCACGATGGACGGCTGTCGGGCAGCTGCCGCCGCGGCCCTCCAAGCCTCCGACGCGGCCGGCGCGCGTCGCGCCGCGGAGGACGCGCTCGGATGACGCGGTTGCTCGACCTCTTCGGCACCGAGATCGCAGCATTGCGCGGCGATGATCTCATCCGTGCCATCAGGCTGTCCGAAGGTCGTACGACCCTCGCCGAGATCGTTGCGCCTCGACCTCAGGTCGCGCCGCCGGCATCCAACCTCGAGCTGGTGGCAGCCTTCGGCGCCGATCTGGTTTGCTTGAACATGGTCGACCCTGGGGCTGCCCGCGTGACCGGCCTCGACGGCGAGGGGTTCTTGCGGCTCAGCGAGATGATCGGGCGACCCGTCGGGCTCAACCTCGAGCCGGACATGGCTTCCGTCCCCCCCGAGTACCGCGCCACCGAAGACAACGCACGCGCGGCGCAAGATGCCGGGGCTTCGTTCGTCTTCATCACGGCCAACCCCGGCCGTGGGGCGACGTTGGCCGACCTTGCGACGGCAACGGAGACGTTTCGGGTGGCAGCCCCCGAGGTGGTGGCCTTCGCGGGCAAGATGCATGCCGCGGGGGAGGAGGAGATCATCGATGCCGCTGCCGTGCGACCGCTCCTGGACGCCGGTGCTCAGGGTCTTCTGGTTCCGGTGCCGGGCACGGTCCCGGGTGTCACCGAAGCCGGTGCCCAAGAAATGGTCCGCGCCGCCCACGACCATGATGCGTTGGCGGTCGGCACCATCGGCACCTCTCAAGAGGGAGCGGACCCAGCCACCGTGCGGACGCTTGCACTGGCGGCCAAGAGGGTCGGGGTTGATGTGCATCACATCGGTGACTCTTGGATCTCGGGTGTAGCGTCCCCGGAAAACATCTACGCGTATTCGGTGACCGTTCGGGGCGTTCGTCATACGTGGTCGAGGATGGCCGTGGGGGCGCGAGCCCCGCGGAGAGAAGGAGAGTGGGGATGAGCTTTCAAGAGAAGGCTGAACAGGTGCTTGCCGCCCTCGGGGGCGGGGACAACATCAAGAGCATGGAGCCTTGCATCACTCGCATACGAGTGGAGTTGCACGACAAGTCCAAGCTCGACGAGCCGGCTTTGAAGAAGGCCGGCGCACACGGCGTGATGAAGATAGGCAGCGCGATCCAAGTAGTCATGGGGACGCAGAGCGACAACATCGAGGCGGAGATGCGACGGGTCATGGACAGCAAGTGACCGACGTTGTGAGCCCGCTGACTGGGAGCGTCGTGTCCCTCGATGAGGTGCCTGACGAAGTTTTTTCGGAGCGCGTCATGGGTGACGGCGCGGCGGTGCGTCCGGCCGATGGGGAAGTGGTTGCGCCCATGAAGGGGCGCATCGAGAAACTCTTCGAAGGCGGGCACGGGTTCGCCGTGGAGAACGAGTCAGGGCTGCAGGTGCTCGTCCACGTCGGGATCGACACGGTTCACCTGAAGGGCGAAGGTTTCTCCATACACGCGAGCGAGGGGGATGAGGTCGAACCCGGCGATCGCATCGTGACGGTCGACCTCGACGCGTTGACGAACAAGGGGATCGACATGATCTCGCCGGTAGTCGTTATCTCCGGACAGACGCCGAAGGTGGTCGCCGGCGACGAGGTAAAGGCGGGCGAGCCTCTGCTGTCGGTCGGATAGCGATCCGCAAAGCCGGCGCCGCTCCCTCGTGCTAGACCTCCGTCAGCTCTACTCGCAGTTCGTCTCCGGCCATCTCGACCGATACGTCGGACAGATCGCGCACCACCGCCTGCGCGTCGTTCAGATCATCGATGTCGTAGGTCGTTGCCACACCCACGACTCGCATCCCCGCCGCGTTCCCCGCGGCGATGCCAGGCGGCGCGTCCTCGAACACAACGCAGTCGGGTGGTTCGAACCCGAGGAGGACCGCCGCAGCAAGGTAGCCATCGGGTGCAGGCTTGCCCTGGGTGACGTCGTCCGCCGACACGAGCACCTGGGGATCGGGCAAACCAGCGTGGCCAAAGCGCGTTCTCGCCAGCGGGGCAGTAGCGGAAGTAACCACCGCGCACCTTCCGGCGGGGAGCGCTTCGAGCAGCGAAGCGGCGCCGGGCACGGGGCCGATGCCGGCGAGATCCTGCCCGTCGCGGGCCTCGAGCAGGGCGACCTCTTCCGCGGTCGCCAGGTGGGGCGCAA
>JALZJQ010000146.1 GCA_030859685.1 Actinomycetota bacterium
ATGCATCGTCTTTACGGCGATCCTCGGGTCATGCGCGCCTTCGATCCATCCGGTCCCTGGTCTTTGAACCAGACGGCGGAGCGTGTGGCCGAGATCGTTCGTCATTGGGAGCGGCATCGGTTCGGCCGGTATCACATGCGCCTTCGGGAGTCGGGCGAATTCGTCGGACGTGGAGGCCTGGAGCACGACGAAGATTTAGGGGCGCTGGACCTCGGCTACTCCCTGCTACCGCAGTGGTGGGGCAGAGGGCTGGCTACTGAGGCCGGACGAGCATTCATACGTGAGGCATTCACGGAGCTCGGTGCAGAGCTCGTGGTCGCCGTCATGATGCCGGCCAACACCAGATCGATCCGAGTGGCCGAGCGGCTCGGGTTCGTCCCCGACCGCGACGTCATCCGAGACGGCACCCTGTGCCGTTCGTTCACCCTCAGCCGGGACCACTGGGTTCAGCGCGCGGAGCCGGAGATTCAGACTTGCCCACCACCCTAATTCTGGTAGTGGGTCAGTTTGAAATCAGGCATGATCGCCTTTGAACATGCGCTCGTTCGTGTAGGGGGGACGACTCATCGCCCGGATCCTCGTCGCTGTGGTCCTGCTCGTCCTCGGCTGGGGGCACGTACTGTTCGCGCTGGCCAACTTCGGCTTCGTGGAGCAGCTTCCGGACGACCTCAACATCGCCGCCGAAGGAGTAGGTGCGATTGTGGCCGGGGCGGCGCTCGGGTGGGCCGGAGTGGATCGAGCGAGAGGCGGACGACCGTGGCGGGTAGTGATGCTTGCCGGGGCGTTCTTTGTCGCCACGATGATTGTCAGCATCGCCACAGGCGCGTCGGGTCCGCAGATGATCCTCGTCGCGTTGTTCGCGCCGGCGCTGGGAGCGACCGCCTCCGCTGTCGACAATCAAGATTGGGTAGTGGGTCAGTTTGAGGTTGGCTTGACGGGGAGCTCGGCCGGTGCTATCAGCCGCCGAAGATCGGCAGATTCTTCATGAGCCAGAGAACCACGATCAATCCAAGGACCATCGGAGCCACGATGGCCGCGCCGACAACTATCACGTAGAGGCACTCCCAAAGGAAGTGAAGAACCTTGGCGACCCGCGCCCTCACCGCCAGCTTCCGAACTCTCTCACTCGATCCGTAGCATCCCCTAGGCGTTCCGCCCAGTCCTCGCAGAGGGGCTCGACGCCGAAGTCCTCGATGACCAAGCGAACCACGTCCTCCAAGAAGATGCGGCGCGTGGGAACGTGAGCCTTGTGGAAGTTTGGGTGTCCCTCTAGGGCAACGTGGACGTGCGGCGTGGTGGGATCCGAACCGGGGTGCCAGTGGAATGCCAGCAACTCGTTCTCGAACGTCTCCGTGCGACTGAGCGAATACTCATAGCGATCGGTCTTGACCTTCCATTCGCCGGGGAAATCCGGGTGGGGCTCGTAGTGGAAGTTTTGAGCCAGCCGAAGGAACAGGAGCGACTCGTCGGAGCAGGTCAGCGGCACCGAGGAGCGGTTTGTTAAGGCAACGAGTTCGGTCTTGCTTCCCCGAACCGAGGCCACATACCAGTCAACGTTGCTGACACAGCCGAGCGATCTACGAAGGAACCGAAAGTAGCGTTCCTTGGCTTCCCGCTGGTTCTTGGCTTTGTAGCGCCAGGGAAGGGTTCTAGCGCCCTTCACCCACAAGCATGGCCAAGTGGGTAACCGCGGGCGAGTCCGGCAGCGTTCCCTTTTCGAGCGCCTTCAGGAACTCCGCCCCGGACATGCCGAGGTAACGCTGAGCGCGCTCGTCAAGGACTACCATAAGCTCCCTGCGGCTCAGGGTCCTGACTTCTTTCTCCTGGCGAAGAGCCATCTCGTCCCTTCTTCTCCCCGGTGGCCATCCCTCCTGGCCTCCGATGATAGACCTACGGTATGTCAAGTGATCGGGCCGACTCCGGCGCGGCTTGAAAAGTTCACCTTGTAGGCGCATGATGGAGTTATGCCTAAGCGCTCAAGCAACCCTAGGGACCTGAACAAGATGGCCGCTTCCATCGTGGAGCAGGCCACCAGCGACGAGCCGCCCCCCGATCCAGACGAGGGCAAGGACCCCAACGCCGTAGCCCTGGGACGCAAGGGCGGGCAGAAGGGCGGCAAGGCCAGGGCGGCAAAGCTCACGGCAAAGGAACGCTCGGAGATCGCCAAGAAGGCGGCTCGCGCTCGGTGGGGGAACCCTTGACCCCGCGATTTTGTAACTAGGGGGAGAAGAAAACCTACCCCCTGGACTTTCATGATACGGTCGCGCGCGACATGACCAACACAGAGGCCCTATGGGCCGCACTTGAGGAAACTAAGGCTCGGTTAACGGAAGCGGAAGCCGCCGCTGATGAGGTACCCGCGCTCAGAGCTGAGGTCCATGGCCTCGAGCTGGCAATCGCTCGCCGGACGGGAACACGCCCCGCCGTGTTGGAGCTGCCAGATCCCCCACCCGCGAACGGAGATTCTGAATGGCTAGAACTCTCCCGCTCACAGGCAGTCCAGCGCCTGTTGGAGGCCGAAAGCAAGCCAATGTCGCCCGGCGATCTTTCGGCGGCACTCGTCGCTAAGGGACGGGTTAATGATCACCCGCACTACATCAGCTCGACCCTCAACAACCTGCAGAAGCGGAACAAGGTCCGCCGCACAGGATATGGCCGATGGACCCTGAAGCGTGAGCGGTCCTCCAAAGGGGAGGAGGGGCCATCGGGCTAGAGGGAGGGATGAGTGAAAGTCTCGCCGGGCCGCGCCGCAAGTGTCCCTAGCGTAGGTCCGTGATTTCACCAGCGGGGGCGGCACGTCCTGGGGGGTTGGATTCCGGCTGTTAGCCCAGTCGGACCCCCCAGGCGGCCCATACGGATCAACGGCGACCCTAGCACCAGCGCGCGCTAGGTTCCACTCTTAACCCCTGATTTCCCCCTGAACCTGACCCCTTGGCGCTTGACAATGCCTACACGCTCAAGCATAATGGTCAGTATGGCGAACGTGCTTAGCACCCAGAAGCGGGCGGCGGTAGTGCGTTGTCTGGTTGAGGGCAACTCGATCCGGGCCACGGTCAGGATCACGGGCGTGGCCAAGAACACGGTCACCAAGCTCCTGGTGGACCTTGGCCAGGCTTGCTCCAACTACCAGAACCGGGTCATGAAGGACCTGCCCTGCGAGCGCCTACAGGTCGATGAGATCTGGTCCTTCGTCTACGCCAAGAAGCGCAATGTCCCCGACGACCGTAAGGGCGAGTACGGGATGGGCGACGTTTACACCTGGACCGCCATCGACGCCGACACCAAACTTGTCCCGACCTGGCTAGTGGGCGAGCGCACGCTAGAGGACGGCAAGCTGTTCATGGAGGACCTGGCGGGACGCCTAGCGAACCGGGTCCAGCTCACCACGGACGGCCACAAGGCGTACCTCAAGGCCGTCCCTTACGCGTTCGGCAAAGAGATCGACCATGCCGTACTGCTCAAGCTCTACGGCAACTTCCCGTCCGACGACTACTACTCGCCCCCGCATTGTGTCGGTGAGATCGCCCGGACACGCTCGGGTCGTCCAGACCCGAAGCACGTCAGCACGTCCTACGTCGAGCGGCAGAACCTGACCATGCGGATGGGGATGAGGCGCTTCACCCGCCTAACCAACGCGTTCTCCAAGAAGGTCGAGAACCTGGCCCACGCGGTGAGCCTCCATTACATGCACTACAACTTCTGCCGAGTCCACCAGACGCTCAAGACGACTCCCGCCGTCAAAGCTGGGGTGGCCGATCACGTCTGGACGATTGAGGAGCTTGTGGGCCTCCTGGACCGACCTCGGAAAAGCGCCGCTTTGCGAGGCCCCGCGCTAGATTCGTCAGATGAAATCTCAAACTGACCCACTACTCAAGATTGATGCCAAGGGCTGGAATAGGAGGGGAATCCTAGGCGTTGCTATCTATGTACCGTGAAATCCTCATTGATCGAGAGATTTTGCTTAAGAATGGGTTTGACGGTGCCGATGGAGACGATTAGGATAGGAACGTGTTGAAGCGCAGTAGCCTAGGAAAGTGGTGGTAGCGATGATCGTGAACCTCATAATCTTCGTCGTCGTTGTAGCGGCCTTGCTGGCCCTCAACGCCAGGTTCGGAGTCGATTCCCGTGACGGGGACGACTGGGTGAACCACCGCCCCATCTAGGACAACAACCCGAAGGAGTTCCAGTGATGAACAGTTGGTTGCTTTACAAGGTCGACCCACGGTTGTCTCCGACGAAGACCCTCCCCCGGTCGCATCGGAAGAGCACAACCCGATCTGGGTCAGCGCGGAGAGGCCGGTAGCTATGGCTGCCGGCCTCGACCGCGTCGACCGGCACATACTTCGCCTCCTGCGGGAAGACGGCAGGATGGCGCACGCCTCCATCGCCAAAGAGGTGGGGCTCTCGGGACCCGCCGTCCACGAACGGGTACGGAAGCTGGAGCAGCGGGGGATCATCGGCGGCTACACCGCGATCCTCGAGCCCGAGAAGCTCAACCGCCCCCACGTGGCGTTCGTGCAGATCACCTTGTCCGAGGGCAACGAGTTCGCGATGGACGAGCCGATCGTGGCCCGCATCTGCGAGGAGCCCGATGTGCTCGAGTTCCACCGGGTGGCCGGGCAGGACTGTTACATGGTGAAGATCCGCACCGCTACGAACAAAGACCTCGAGTACCTACTCCGCCGGATCAGGTCGATCCGGGGTGTCGCACGAACCCGTACGACCATCGTCCTCTCGACCGAGTTGGAGAAGCCGGCGATCGAGGTCCCCATGGAAGAGGACAACCCCGTACCCGAGCTCGCGTAGCCGGACCGGATCTCGCCAGAAAGACGCGCCCTCCGGCCCCCGCGCGCGGATGATGGAACGCATGGACGAGAGAATGGTTGCCGAGCCCGTAGCCGAGCCTTCTACGGGCGCCGCCACGAAAAGCTGCGATCTGGCGACGGTGTGTCCGGACTGCGGCGTCGAGATGAGCCCCGAGCACGCCCATTACCGCTGCCCCTCATGCGGTTATCGCGACTCCTGCTGCTTCTAGCTTCTGGCCCTGGATCCTTCAGCATGGATGGGCGACACCTCATCTAACCTGCTTGGGAACCTCGGCTGCTTGGTCGGGTGACGCTGGGATGTAGAGTCGCTCGCTGCCATGAGTGAACCCCGAACCGTTTCCGAATTGCGCCGGCTGGGCGAGCGCGTGCTCGCCGATTCGACGCACATCTTCGAGGATCACGACACCGATAACGAGGCCGTCGAGCTGATGGCCTTCGTGCTCGACTCGGACCCGGACGACGTCGAGGACGACGAACGATTGTCCAAACGTGATGCGGACCGGTACCTGGCTTTGGTAACCCGCAGGGCTGCCGGCGCGCCCTTCCCCGTACTGGTCGGGCGCATCGAGTTCTACGGGCTCGAACTGAAGGTGTGGCCGGGATCCTTCGTTCCCCGGCCTTCCTCCGAGCTGGTCGTCGACCGGGCGGTGCGGCGCTTGAAACGCCTGGATGACCCGGTCGTGGTCGACATATGCACCGGCGCAGGCCCGATCGCGCTCGCCATCGCGGACGAGATCACCGACGCCCAGGTCCACGCCATGGACATCCAGGAGGAGGGACTGGCGCAGGGTCGGAAGAATGCACGAGCGCTCGAGATCTCCAACGTGACCTTCAAGAAGGGGGACATGTACGACGGGTTGCCCCGGGATCTGCACGGCGGGGTCGACGTCATCACCGCCCACGTCCCCTACGTTCCCATCGACGAGCTGGATGATCTCCCGGCCGAGGTGCGGGAGCACGAGCCGCTCTTCACTCTCTCGGACGAGTCCGACGACGGCCTCTACCTCATGCGGCGAGCGATCCTCGAGGCCCCGGAATGGCTCAAGCCCGGGGGATGGCTCCTGCTCGAGGTCTCGGACGACCTGATCCCGAAGCTGCAGGCCCTGTGCACCGAGGCCGGCCTCGAGAACAAGGGTGCGGCGTCCGACGACGACGGCCTCAGTGTCGTGGTCGAGGCCCGCAAGAGCCGGGGATGACGAAGCCCGCCGCGGTAACCTGACCTATGCAGAAAGTCCTGGTGGTCGACTACGGCGCCCAGTACGCGCAGCTCATCGCCCGCCGGATCCGTGAGTGCCACGTGTACTCCGAGATCGTTCCTCACGACACCCCCG
>JALZJQ010000147.1 GCA_030859685.1 Actinomycetota bacterium
ACAGCAATGAGATGGTCAGCGTGTAGACCGGTTCCACGTAGAGGCTGAGGATCACTGCGTGAGCCGCTGCGATGATCACGGATGCCGTGACGAGAGAGCTGAAGAGACCCTCGTCATCCCGCTCGCGTCGAGAGCGGGCCCTGGAGTGCAAGATCGCGATCGCGTATAGAGCGATGATTGCAAGGGCACCCGGGATGCCCGTGCGGAACGCGTAGTTGAGATAGGTGGAATGCGTGCCTGCGTTCGGGATGTACTGAGTGCCGACGTGCGAGGTCCCCGTATCGGAACGCGGCCTCTCGGTCCCGTATCCGAGGACGATATGGATGCCCTGCACGACCGAATCCACCGTCTCCGTGTAGACGTTCTGCCTCGTCGTCACACTTCCTTCGGCGCCCGCGCGCGCGTTCAGTGGATCCGAGTTGTACCTGGAGACGAACACGCCCGTCAGAACCAGTGCTCCGGCTAGGAACGCCGCTGCCACCCCCATCCTCGCCCGCCGGTCCATCACGCCGTCGACCAGCAGGTAGATCGCTCCGATCAGGATTGCCGCCCACGATCCACGGGCGAGGGAGAAGCCGGCGCCGAAGAGGCAGGAGGCGACGGCAAGAACCCCGAACCACTTCGACCGGTCGCGGCGTCGCCACGCGAAGAAGAAGCCCAGCGGAAACAACGCGGCAGAGACACCCGCGTAGGTCAACGCGTTACGGGGGAACGAGCGAAGGCGAGGGACGCCCGCCCCCGGCGCCAGCCCGACGTTGTCGTAGATGAGCACGATATCGAGGGACTCCAGCCGCTCCTCGAAGTCCCGGGCAGACCCGTCGAAACGAACCACCAGGTCGGTCTCGAACGCCTTGAAACCGGGTCGGAAGACTTCGAAAGCAGGTAGTCCCGGTGTCTCGCGGGCCACAGCTTCCATCTTCTGTCTGAACGCCGGCGCCCCACCTTCCTGGGCGCGGGCGTACTTGATCATGCCGATGTTGTTGGGAAATGCATCGAGCCCGTACGCGGCTTCCGCGCGCGCCGCCACGCTCGTGTCCTGCAGCGCCTGGATGTTGATCCCTACCCATTGCGCCAGCACCGCCACCGACAGGAGGACGACGAAGCCGAGCAACCCCCACACGATCGTCATCCGATCCCGGAGCGAGGCCATCGAGTCCACCACCGCGAGCATCGTGGCGCTCGATACGACCTGGATCCCGAATAGAAGCAGGAACCTCTTCAGGTCGAAACTCGAGACGACCAGCACTCCCAGCGCCGTCCAGGCGGCGAGGGCCACCGGCAACCAGATCCACCGCCCCCCGCGCGGGAGACGACGCTCCTTCAGCAGCCCCAGCGCCCAGCGGATCGAGACGGCGGTCCATGCCGCAAGCAACGCCAAAGGCACCATGTTGACGAGCCATGCGAACAGCGACATGTAGAGCGGCGACACGAACGCATGCGGAAGAGGAAGGACGAGCGCCACGCCGACCGCCGCCGCGACGAACAGCCACATCGCGACGATGCCGAAGTCCAAAGCCCAGCATGCGATTCCGGCGACCAGGGCCAGGAGCGACAGCCCCAATAACAGCGACCGCCAAGGCGATCCGGACGTCCCCTCTTGCGAGGAACCCTTCTCCACGGCCAGGCGCTCGAGGACGGACCTCAGATTCACGCCTGGGCCGGGCCGCGCCCGCTTTCCTGCGCCGGTCGCCGGGTGAAGAACCACAACGCCGCGCCGGCCACGGCGGCGACCACCACGGACGTCCATGCGACGGGGGTCGAGAACGGCGAGCGCAGCACGGCGAGGACGATCACCCCGGCCAGCGCGAGGAGCGCCATGGAGAGAGCCGGGGCCAGCGCGAGCGCCTCCGGGAACTCGGCATCGGGCAGGACCCCACGTAGGGCAAGGACACCGGGCACCAGGAGCAGGGCCAGAGCAACGAGAAGGAGCAGGATGTGGAGCGGTCCAGGGTCGTCCGGCGACGCGTCTGGCGCTCCGGCCACCGGTTCGCCATCCAACGTCGTCACCTCGCTATCGTGCAACACCCAGACCTGCCCCTCACCAGCCTCGGCCGCCTGTCGTTCGCGAGTGGCGATCTCGGCGTTGGCTCCACTGGTGTTGAACGCGCTTGCGATCACGACCACGGGCTCCTCGCCGGCGGCCTCGATGGCTCGATCGCTTTCGTTCAGCAGCGCGGGCGAGAGATCGTCGTAGGTCTCCTCGCCGCGAGCCGTCGGCTCGCCTCCCAGGAAGCCTTCCAACGACCCGAGGTAGAGGTATGCCTGGTCGATCTGCTCGCGGGGCAACCCGTAGCGCGAGGTGTTTCCCGAAAGCTTCGTGTGTCCCCAGATCTGGAAGCTGGCGTCTTCATCATCGATCACGAATACAACAGGTGTGTCGCGAGAGACATTCTCGTCGAGGGCGCCCCGCAACGCGTCGAGGTCCGCGCGCGTCTGGGGCGCGAGCCACCCTTTGTTCGGATCGTTCCACCCTTGAACGCTGAAACCGTCCGCAAGGTTGGTTGCGAAGATGAAGCCCACTGCGAGCGTTACGACGGCCGCGCCCAGGGCGAACAGGGGCTGACCCGCCCGGTCCAAGAAGAAGCGGATCAGGAAGTAGCCACCTAGACCGACGAACAGGACCCACGCAAGGGTCGTGTTGAAAAAGCGGTAGTACGGATAGGCGATCCCCGCGAGGAACCCGAAGGCCCCTGCTAGAGGGGCGAGCCACACGATCGACAGACGGCTCAGGTCGTCTTCCGCCCAGCGTCGGCCCATCGCTAGCACACCCACGATCCCGATAAGGAAAAGCGGTCCGTTGAGCGCCGGCCTCATCGCGTCGATCCACAGAACCATGCGGTCGACGAAGAAGCTAGACCCATAGGGCGGCGGTAGCGCAGCTTCACCCAACGAGGCAGACGTCCCCCACAGCCCGATCTGCCAGATCAGCACCGTGACTACGGCTGCAGCGAACGCGGTGAGCAAGGTTGGCCCATCGTCTCGAAGGACGGAGCGAAGATCGAATCGCCGGAACAACAGGCGCACGACCGCCATGGCTCCCAGGATGAGGCAGAAGATCACAAGCGTCGTGGGATGGGTGAATCCCGCCAGCAGTAGGAAGATGAAAAGCGCTATCCGCGGCCCCCACCTATCGCGCGCGGGTCCGATGAACCAGATGGCCGCTGCGAGAAACATCAAGCAAAGGATGTTGTCGAGGTACCCCACGAAAGGTGGAGTCAGGTACAGGCTTGCGGCACCGATCGCGACGACATGGAAGATCAGTGGATCTTTTCGCTGCCTGTACGCGTAGCCGCCCAGGAGCAATGCCGTGGCGACGGGCACCAGGACCATCAGGAACGCGGTGACCTTCAGCGACGAGAAGCCGGCCGCTTCGCGTAGGTACCCGCCGAGGACGGGGGCCGCCACACGGTAGCCCCCGGCGAACATGTCGAACGCTCCCTGGACCTCGAGCAGCGTGGCCGGGTCCTCCGACACGAGCGCTTCCGTACGCCACGTGTAGTAGGCCGGATCCTTCGTGGGAGCCACCCGATCGGGGTTCATGATGAAGGTCGAACCGAACACGGCGAGAAGGAGCAACGCCGTAGCCAGGTAGGCGAGCGGGTGACCCAGGATGCGGTCCACGGCTCCGGACCTGCGAGGGCTCGGCCGCTCCGCACCGCGCTGGTTGGGGGTCGTCAGGGTCATAGGCGGGGGCATCCTAGTCCGTGGTGAAGGGGTCGGCACCCGGGCAGCTCATCGCCGGGAGCGACGCCGACGGGATGGCCATGGCGAACAGCCGGTCCCCGGGCTCGAACCGTCCGGTCCCCAGGACGTCCTCGTCCGGGCGGATCGAGTTGTCGGCCAGGGTGTAACCGCCGATGTAGCGCGCCACCTCTTCGATCGAGACATCGAGCTCGCCCATGACGTCTTCGTCCACGAAGAGCTCGGTCGGCCAGGCGGCGAGCGCGATGTCGCCGCCGAACTCCTCGTTGATGTCCGCCTCCAACTCGTTCGGGTCGATCCCATAACCGTCGACAGCGGGCGCGTCCGGTTGCTGGCCGTGATCCGCGGTCACCGTGAGAACGTAGTTGCCGCGGCCCACGTCAGAGTCGAGGAACGAGACCAGCTCGCCTAGCTGCTCGTCGGTGGCTATCACGGAATCGTGTACCTCCTCTGACGCCATGTTGTAGTAGTGGCCGATCCTGTCGATCTGCTTGAAGTTGGTGAACATCAGGTCGGTGAGCCCATCGCGCCCGTAGCCCTCCTCCCGCATCAGCTCGATCATCGCGCGACCGTGGTACGCGATGAACGCCGGGGTTTCCTCCGTGCGCTCGGGATCATCCAACCGAACGTTATCGCGCCACATGTCATCGACTTCTCCGTCTGCGGCATCGAGCTCTGCGATGTCGGCGTCGAGTCCCGTCGTCTCGGGTAGGGACGGCGGCAAGCGGTAATGATCCGGGTTCGTGATCCACTCATTCGTTTCGACATCGAGCCAGACCGCATCATCCTTGTCGCCACCCTGTTTCTCGGCCCCCTTGCCGATCATCCCGAGATGCCATGGCTCGTAGCCGACCATCCCGATAAGAGCGCGATTCCCGTTCTGCTCGTCCCACCGTTCGGCCAGTGCTTCGACGTTGATGAACCGGGACGATTCCCCTTTGAGGAAGGAGTCCACGATCTCTCCCTCTTCGTCCCGCTGCGGAACGCCCGTTATGCCGTGCGTCGAAGGAAACACTCCCGTGCCCAGAGTCGTGTGAACCGATGGAGTGACCGAGGGAGATGACCCCACGGTCGCGTCGACGTAGGACACGCCCTGCTCCATGAGACGTCGCAGCTGAGGCCAATCATCAGGCCACTGCTCGAGCGTATTCCACCCGCCGCCATCCCAGACGACCGTGACGATCAGACGGGGGGGATCGGCGGTTAGCGTCGCCTTGTTCAGCGCGGCCACCTCGCGCAGCGGCCGACCGTCGGTGGCGACGTTCCCGCGCAACATCGCCGCGTAGGTGGGGGCGATGTCCGCCGTCGTCACGGGCCGATCGACATCACCGAGCGGGGACACGATGCCGGGTGCATAGACCACGAGAGGCACCCGCTGAAGATAAGGCCACGGACCGGAATGACTCCAACCTCCGGCCCCGGAGGCCATGTACGCGGGCTGTCGCGGGAGCAGGGAGATCTGGCCCGAACGACCCTCGTAGTACCCGCGCTGGGTTCGCTCGAGCCAGGGACGCGCGATCCCGCACGCCTGCGATCTGA
>JALZJQ010000151.1 GCA_030859685.1 Actinomycetota bacterium
GTTCCATCCCGTACTCGTGGACGAGCATGCAGGTATCGAAACGCTCTTCCCAGGTATGTGTCGAGACGATGCGCCCGAAGTACGAACGAGCCGTCTCCAGGTTGTGGTTGTAGCGATGGATGCCGCCCTCGGCCAAACGTCGAGCCTGATCGCGATCGAGGATCCCGAGGCTGGCCGCGACGTTGAGCCCGGTCTCGCGATGGACCAGCGCGGTGGCTTCGAGTACTCGGTCGATGATCCGATCGTCCGGCCCCCTGATGGCCGCAACGATGCAGAACTCCGACGCGCCGAGCGCAGCGGTCTCCTCGGCAGCCGCGAGGATCTCGTTCAGATCGAGGACCGCCGTGGGCCGCACCGGGGACTCGAACTTCGACGACTGCGAGCAGAAGTGGCAGTCCTCTGGGCATCCACCCGTCTTCGCCGAGAGGATCCCTTCGATCTCGACCTCCGGTCCGCAGTACGCCAGTCTGACCTCGTGCGCCAGGGCGGCAAGGGACGGAACGTGTTCGCTCGGGATCGAACAGAGAGCCGCTAGCTCCTCCGGTTTGAGGTCTCTGTGATCGTCGAGGAGGGCGGTTCCGGCATCCTTCAGAAGATCGCGCGCAGTCATCGCACCTCCAGGGGGGCATCGAGGGACATCATCAAGCTTGTCGCCAGATCGTGGGGATCGGAATGCACGGAGATCCCGGAGTTGAGCAGCCAGTCTCGGTTGAGGCGGTGAACCTCATCGTTGCGGTCATAGCGATTGAGTAGCACGTGGCAGGTGAGTGGCGCGAAGGCGTCCACGCACAGCAATACCCGGCCGATCGCGCCGAGACCGGGATCGGAGATCACGATCACGTCATCCGCACCCAGTGCGTGGGCGAGTTGGACGGTGTCGCCATCGGCAGAGAGAGGGGAGCGGGGCCCACCGACGCCTTCGACCACCAGGACGTCGACCTCCGTTCCGATCAGATCTTCGACGATCCGGCTCGTGTTCGGGATGGGTCGATCCAGGATCCCAGCCGCGATCGGAGGAGCCAGCCCCCGGGGGTAGCGCCGGTCGGGCCGGCACACCGCGTCGCGCTTCTCTCCGGTCGCGCGCGCGAGCAGCTCTGAATCGGACGCATCTTCGGTCGGATCGAAGGATTCGACGGGTTTGCGAACGGCCACCGAACGACCCGCATCGACGAGCGCCCGGCACAACGCGATCGACGACCACGTCTTGCCAATGCCCGTATCGGTTCCCGACACCACCCACGTACGCTTAGACACCGGCGTGCATCCCCAAGGTCGAGAGAGCCCGGCCGAGACGGACGACGTCCTGCTCGTCGTGATCGGCGGACAGGGTCACCCGGAGCCTGGAGGTTCCCACCGGAACCGTCGGCGGCCGGATGGCAGGCACGAGGTAGCCCTCACCCAAGAGGATGCGCGCCGCATCGAGAGCTCTCTGCTCGTCGCCCACGACCACCGGGATCATGGGAGTTGGGTGGCCGGGCGCCAGCAGGTCGATGTTGTGACGGAGCCGCGCTCGAAGAAGGTCACCTTCCGAGGAACGAAATACCCGCAGGGCGGCCAGCGACGCGGCTGCGTCCGCGGGCGCAAGAGCGGTGGTGAAGATCCCGCTCCGCGCGCGGTTGAGGATCAGGTCGATCAAGGGGGCCGGGCCCGCCACGAAGCCGCCGGAGCAACCAAGGAATTTCGACAGGGTCCCCACCCTCAGTGCTTCGTTGTGGTTCAGATCCGGATCGGGCCCCAGGACCGCGTGCGCTTCGTCGAGGACGAGGAGTGCCTCGTAGCGCGCACACAGTTTCGCCAGATCGTTCACCGCCGCGACGTCACCATCCATCGAGAACACGGTGTCGGTGACTACGATCGCGCGCCCCGAGCGCGACAACAGGCGCTCGAGCGCACGGAGGTCGTTGTGCGGGTAAACGGCGACATGTCCTCGGGAAGCTCTGCAGCCGTCCACTATCGACGCGTGGTTGCGCTCATCCGAGCAGATGAGGACATCGGGCTCGCCCAGTGCCGTGAGGACGCCGTAGTTCGTGGCGAATCCGGAGGGGAAAAGCAGGGCGCTCTCGCAACTCTTCCACCGGGCCAGCTCCTGCTCGAGCTCCGTGTGCACCGGGCGGGAGCCCACGATGAGCCGTGCCGAGGTCGCGCCTGCGCCCCAGCGGTCGAGGGCATCGTGCGCGGCGGCGACCACCGCCGGGTGGTGACTCAATCCCAGATAGTCATTCGACGCGAACGAGATCACCAGCCGTCCATCGGGCAACAATCCGTGGACGCCGCGCGCGTCGAGATCGGTGACGCTTCGGCGTCGGTTCGCGCTGGCCAGGCCGATCGATTCCGCCAGCGCGTGCTCCCGCCACTTCATGAGGTCATCTCGATGATCGATCCGGCCAGAGCGTCGACGATCATCGCGATCTCCTCGTCGGTGACGCTGAGTGGAGGCATCAACACGATCACGTCTCCGAGCGGTCGAAGCAGTACGCCGCGTTTCAGGGCGGCGGCGCAGACTCGTCTCCCGAGTCTCTCCCCGGGTTGAAGTTCGACCCCGCACATGAGGCCGGCGAGCCGGATACCCGCCACGGCCGGGAGCGACTCGATTCTCTCCTCCAGCAACACCTCGAGTTGATTCGCCCTCTCGCTCACGTTCGCAAGGGCGCTGCGCTCCTCGATGAGGCTCAGATGTCGAAGGGCTACAGCCGCGGCCAGAGCGTTGCCCTGGTAGGAGTGGCCGTGATAGAGCGTTCGGGGGCCGAGATCATCACCGAGGAACGCCTCGAACACCTTTTCGGTGACCGCGGTGGCGGACATCGGCAAGTAGCCGCCGGTCAGGCCCTTGCCCAGGCACAGGATATCCGGACGAAGGCCACATCGCTCCGAAGCGAAGAGCGCGCCGGTCCGTCCGAAGCCGGTAGCGACCTCGTCGCACACCAGAAGAACGCCGGTGTCGCGGCAGGCTTGCTGCAGCACGTCGAAGGCGCCGGCATCGGCCACCTGCATGCCCGCCGCCCCTTGCACGAGGGGTTCCACGATCACAGCAGCCAGCTCGCCGGCGTGCGCTCTGACCATCTCGGAAGCGGTTGTGAGAGCGCGGGGGTCCTCGTAACCAGGGGCGCGCACCACGGGGAAACGCAGCGGATCGAAGAGATCGGTGCCGAACCCGCCTCCCCCAAGGGACAGCGCCCCCACCGTGTCGCCGTGATAGGCGCCGCCGAGCGCGAGGTACCCGTCTCGGCCCTGGATGCCCTGGTTGCGCCAGTACTGGAAGGCGATCTTCAGGGACTGCTCCACAGCAGCGGCCCCATCGGACGCATAGAGGAAGTGCGGGCGGTCGACCGGCACCACTTCTGCAAGTGCCTCGGACAGCTCGATTACTATCCGGTTCCCGTTCCCCAGTTGTGTCGAGTGCGCGACACGCCCGAGTTGATCGACCAGCGCAGCGTCGAGCTCGGGGACCCTGTGGCCGAATGTGGATACCCACAGAGAGGAGATCGCATCCAGGTACCGGCGCCCGTCCACATCGATGAGGTAGTGGCCTTCCGCGCGTTCGACTATGACCGGGGAGTTCTCCAGGTAAGAGTCCATCTGGGTGAAGCCGTGCCATACGACGGCTCGATCGCGTTCGCCCCAGTCAGAAGTCATGTGGCGGCGACCCTAGCGAGGACTAGCGGCCAGGACAAGCGGGCAGGGGCGACCCGGTGAACTGGTTGCTCGGGTTGGCCTCTCCGTGGGGATACGTCCTCGTGTTCCTCCTTGCGGCGGGGGAGTCCGCGGCCTTCATCGGCCTGTTCCTGCCGGGGGAGGCGGCCATGATCCTCGGAGGCGTGTTGGTCTACCAGGGAGGCGCGGAACTTCCGATGATGCTCGCCATCGGGTGCGTCGGCGCCATCGTGGGGGACTCGGTGGGCTACTGGATCGGGCGGCGTTTCGGGCCCACGCTCCAGAATGGGCCTCTAGGTAGGCGCGTAGGCGAGGAACGTTGGGAGCGTGCGGCCGGGTACCTGCGCAGGCGCGGGGGCCGGGCGGTGTTCTTCGGGCGGTTCGTGGGGGTCCTGCGCGCGTTGCTTCCCGCTCTTGCCGGATCGGCCGGTATCCCGTACCGGACATTTCTTCCCTTCAGCATCGCGGGAGGAATCGTCTGGGTCACTGCCTTCATCACGCTCGGCTACATCGCCGGAGGGAGCTACCACGTGGTCGAAAGGTGGGCGGGCCGGGCGAGTCTCGTGCTCCTGGCACTCGCCGTGATCATCGGGCTCTTCGTACTCGCCGGTCGCT
>JALZJQ010000093.1 GCA_030859685.1 Actinomycetota bacterium
CTCCCGACGCGAGCAGGGCTTCGGCGAGCTCGATGCCCAACGACGCGGCTTCGGAGGCCGGGCCGGAGATGCGATCCCGCAACGCGATCGCGGCGTCGGGGGTCGCCAGATATCCCGAGGCCGTCAGATGAGAATCCGACACCACGGCGGAGCAACCCAGTGGGACCGAGCAACCGCCCTCGAGGCGCGCCGAGAAAGCGCGCTCGCATGTGACCTCCGCTAGAGCGCGCGGATCGGTGAGCGCCTCGAACAGCTGCACCACATCCTCTCGATCGACCCGCGCCTCGATCGCCAGCGCGCCCTGAGCGGGAGCGGGCACCCACCACGACGGATCCAACGGCGCGAAGTCGGGGGCCGGTTTCGCATCGACTCCCCCATGCAGCCGCTCGAGGCCGGCCGCCGCGAGGACGGCCACGTCAACGGCGCCGTCCCGCACCTTCGCGAGGCGCGTGTCCAAGTTGCCGCGAAACTCGACCACGTCGAGGTCGGGGCGCGCCTCCAACACGAGGGCCCGTCTGCGCATGCTGGAGGTGCCGACGGTCGCGCCGGGCTCCAGCATGCCCAGACGCTCCTCACCCGAGCCGCCCCGTCCTCCCACGACGACGTCGGCCCGCTCCGCTCGGGGTGGGACGCAGACGATGTCACATCCGGCCGCGAGCTCCGCGGTCAGATCCTTAGCCGAATGCACGGCGACGTGCGCCCGTCCCTCTATCACCTCGCGCTCGACCTCGGTCGTGAAGAGCCCCTTCCCGCCTATCTGCGCGAAGGGACGGGGATCTGCGTCCCCGCTCGTCCGCACGCTCTGGATATCGATGCGCAGGTCCGGATGCTGGGCCCGGACCATGCTTGCGACGATCTCCGCCTGCGTCAACGCGAGGCGAGAGGCACGGCTCGCAAGGACCAGAGAGTCCTCGGAGAACCCTGAGGTTAGAGTCACGGGGTCAGCGACCGGCGACGGAAGCCGGACCGTTCAGATGTCGTCCTCGATATCGAAGAGCTCTCGCAGGGCATCGAGGTACACGTGACCCTGCTTGCCGCTCGAGAGCTCCTTCGCGCGTTTGATAGGTCCGTGCAACAACTTGCTCACGATCCTGCGACTCAGATGGTCGACAACGATCCTGTCCTCCGGCGAGAGATGCCGCAGTCGCGCAAGCGTCTTCTCGAGCTCGACCACACGGATGCCGTCCGCGCTGGACACCAAAGCGGCCACGGTGGGGGCCATCTCGGTGGCCTTCTCCCACTCGAGGAAGTGATCGAGCTCTTCCGTCACGATGTCCTCGACTTTGACGACCTCGCCGATGCGGCTGCCGATGTTGCCTTCGACCACCCCCCGCAGGTCATCGAGATCCCGAACGACGACCCCGGGGATGTCCACGACGTCCGACTCGACATCGCGCGGCACCGCTATGTCGACGAGCAACAGAGACGTGTCGCCTCCGCGCCGTTCGAGGGCGGCTTCGACCATCTTCCGATCGACCACCGTCTGCGGGGCAGTCGTCGACGACAGAACGATGTCCGCCTCGGCCAGCGCCTCGCCGAGCTGGTCGAACGACAGCGAGCGTGCCTCGAACTCACCTGCAAGGCGCTCGGCGCGATCTTCGGTTCGATTCACGATGGTCACGCCACTTGCGCCGGCGTGCGCCAGCGCCCTCATCGCCAGCTTCCCCATCTTTCCGGCGCCGACCACCAGCACGCGCTTGCCGGCCAGGGTCTGTTCGGGGAACGCCTTCCGAGCCAGCTCGACGGCTGCGGATGACACCGATACGGGGTTGCGCCCGATGGCGGTCTCGGTTCGCGATCGTTTGCCGACGCGCAGTGCCTGCTGAAAAGCGCGACCGAGGTAACGACCGACCATCCCCTCGTCCGCTCCGATGCCGAACGCACGGCGCACCTGGCCGAGGATCTCGGACTCGCCGACGACCATCGAGTCGATGCCGGAGCCGACACGGAACAGATGTCGCACCGCGCCCTCCTCATGGTACGTGTAGAGGTGATCGACGAAGTCCTCCGGCGCGACGTGGCAGAACTCGGCCAGGAAGTTTCGAAGGTCCTGTGCACCGCCGTGGAACTTCGACACCACGGCGTACACCTCGATGCGATTGCAGGTCGAGAGGATCGCCCCTTCGAGCACGTGCTCGTAATTCCCGAGCTGGGCGAGGGCCTTGGGCAGCTCCTCCTCGGGGATGGAGAGCCGTTCGAGAAGGCTGATGGGGGCGGTGCGGTGATTGAGACCAACAACGACTAGCGACATCCCGCCCAATCTATCGTTATCCCTGTCCCTGGGCGCCGAGCCGGCGGTTCGCTTCCCGAGCCGTCGCGATGGCTTGAGTGCGCTGCTGGTAGAAGGACAGGATCTGGAGCTCGATCGACAGGTCGACCTTCCGCACGTTGACGTCGGGCGGCACGTTCACGACCGAGGGGGCGAAGTTCAAGATCGACTTCACGCCTGCGTCGACGAAACGCTCCGCCACCTCCTGAGCCGAGTTCGGAGGGGTCGAGATGATCCCGATGCAGATGTTGTCCTCGGCCACGACCTCTTTCAGCTCGTCCAGATGCCGAACGGTGAGACCGCCGGTCTCGGTCCCGACGACGTCGTCGGACACGTCGAACAAGGCTGAGATGCGGAAGCCGCGCTCGGAGAAGCCCTTGTAAGAAGCGAGGGCCCGGCCCAGGTTTCCGATGCCGACCAGGGCCGCGGGCCAGTCCTGCGTGAGCCCCAGCTCGCGGGTGATCTGGTACAGGAGGTACTCCACGTCGTAGCCGACGCCCCGCGTCCCATAGGAACCGAGGTAGGAGAGGTCCTTGCGGACCTTGGCGGCGTTCACCCCCGCCCGCCGCGCTAGTTCCTCGGACGAGACGGTCAGCTCGCCCGTGGCCTCGGCCATGTCCAGGAGGGACCGCAGGTAGATCGGGAGCCGGGCAACGGTGGCCTCGGGGATCGGTCGGTTACGCATAGGTGCCAATCCTACGAGCTTGTGAGCGTTATCACAAACACGACAAGCCCATCTACCTGCACTTTTACCCCTCAAACCGGGACCAACGTTCACCCTGTGAATTTGTGCGCCACACCCACACTCCCGGGCGGGTGGCCCGCTCTCAACCACACCAGAGGTGTATATGGCCGTCTCTGTGGATGAGTTGGGCCGGTAGGTGTTTGCTTGGGCCGTCTCGGAACCTCGCCGGCGATCTAGGGGGTGTGCTCGATGTCGTAGGTGATGGTCAGGCGTCGCGTTCGTTCGGGCCGGTGGGCCACCCTGAACTTCACCTTCTTGTGGAAGGCGTAGGTGCCGGCCTCGAGGGGTTGCATACCGTCGAGGTCCTTGAACAGCGTGATCGTCCGCCGGATGCTCTCACCGGGTCCCAACGTTGGGATGTCGAGGTACAACGCGCAGACGCCGACGTCGATGCCCTCCTGGCCCTCCGAGTACCCGTATCCACAGCCCTCGTCGGCTCCCAGGAGAGCCCTTTCGACGGGGCCGTCCAGATACTTGGAGGTCCTGGTATCGCCGAGCCGGACCTTGCGATCGTTCAGGTTCGTGATCTTGACCCGGTGCTGGATCCAAGGGTGGGACGAGCTCGACGGAGCGCGCCGCACGGAGCCGGTCGTGAGCTGCAGCGGTCCGATCCGGGAGCGATCCAGCGAGACACCCACGGTCCATCGTCCTATCTCCGCCGGTTCGCCCTGCTGGACGCCGGCGCGGTCTGGAACGATCGAAGTGAGTGCGGACGCCCGCTGTTCACTTCCCCGGCCGATCACGATCACCGCGACGATGATCGCCACAGCCACGAGCCTCTTAGCCACCATCGCCGCCGCCTTCCTAGGTGTCACCGACATCACGTTGGACGCCGGGCGTTCCCTCATTTGTTCCGGTCACTAACGGTTGCGGCGGGTGAGTACGTCGCGGCGGACGTCTCGCAGGACGACCCTCGAGGCGTTGTAGCCGGGGACGGCCATGACGCCCCCACCCGGGTGGGTGCCGGATCCGCACATGTAGAGCCCCGCCACGGGCGTCCGGTAATCCGCGTATCCGGGGATCGGGCGGAACGAGAACATCTGCTCGGGATTCATGTCTCCCTGGAAGATGTTGCCCCCGAGGAGGCCGAAGCGGTCTTCGATGTCCTTCGGGGTGAGGACCTCGACGTGCTCGACGGCCGCCTCAAAGTTGGGCGAAGCGTCGTTCAAAGCCGAGATGACGCGACGCGCGTATTCATCGCGACCACCGTCATCCCACGATCCCTCGGCGAGCTCGAACGGTCCGAACTGAGTGAAGCACAACGCGATGTGCTTTCCCTCGGGAGCGAGGTCCGGCTCGAACACGGTCGGGAACACGCACTCGACGTACGGATGCTCCGACATGCGTCCGTACTTCGCGTCGTCCCATGCGCGTTCGAGGTAATCGACCGATGGAGAGATCGACATGATTCCCGTGTGGGGATCGCCGGGCATCGAGCCGTCCCAAGCTTTCGGCTTCGGCAACTCGGACAGCCCGAGGTTGACCTTCACGGAACCCGACCGACTCTGGAAGCGGTTGATATCCCGAACGACCTGATCGGGGAGATGCGCATCGCCGACCAGGTTCTTGTACGTCGTGACCGGGTGTGCGCTGGAGATGACGCGGCGTCCCGACACGGTCGTGCCGTCCTCGAGCTCGACGCCGTGGGCGCGCCCGTTGCGGATGTCGATCCGCTTGACCGACGCGTCGAGCCGGATCTCGGCCCCTGCGGCCTTCGCCGAATCCGCCATCACTTGGCCGACCGCGCCCATGCCTCCGTGAACCCAACCCCAAGCGCCCTCGTGACCCTCGACGGAACCCATCCAGTGATGCAGCAGCACGTAGGCGCTGCACGGACTCATGGGCCCGCACCACGCGCCGATGATCGCCTGGGTCGCGAGCGCACCTTTCACCCGGTCGTTCTCGAACCACTCGTCCAGAAAGTCGGCCGCACTCACCGTGAACAGCCGAACGACCTCCGCAGCATCACGCCCGGACCACTTACGGACCTTGCCGCCCAGTGACAGCCATTTCGGGATATCCATGACGCCGAGGTTCGGGGGGATGACGTACAGCAGGTCGTGGACGAGCCCGCCAAGGTGCGTCAGGTACTTGTCGAACTCGACATACGCATCCGCATCCGCTTTCGAAAACTTGGATATCTCGGCATGCGTCCGCTGCGCGTCACCCCACAGGGTCATCGAGGTGCCGTCTGCATAGGGGACGTAGTAGTCCGGCTCGAGAACCGAGACCTTGTACCCGTGGCGACGCAGTTCGAGGTCGGTAACGATCTTCTCGGGCATGAGGCTAACGACGTAGGAAGCCGTCGAGATGCTGTAGCCGGGCCACGGCTCCTCGGTCGCCGCCGCGCCGCCGGGCATGGAACGCTGCTCGAGAACGACGACGTCCAGGCCCCCGCGGGCGAGGTAGGACGCGCACGCCAGCCCGTTGTGCCCGCCGCCGACCATAACGACGTCGTAGGTGCGACCGCTCATCGA
>JALZJQ010000184.1 GCA_030859685.1 Actinomycetota bacterium
CGGCGGTTGTCCCGAACGCATACGCGCTTAAGGCAACGACGGTTCCCACCAGCGCCTGGATGAGAAGAGCACAGACGAACGCGAACAGCGTGGCGGCGGCGACCTTAGCGAGCATCAGCCTGACCCTCCGTGGTTCCCAGGTCAGCAACGTTGTGATCGTGTCGTGTCGCCATTCGGCCCCGATGAATGAGGCTCCAACCAGCCACAGCAGGATCATGATGATGACGCTGGTACCGAGCAGGACATCCGTGACGTCCGTGAGGTGAAGGCGGGGGTCCATATCCTCGACGAATAGTTGAGACTCGCAGAATTCCCGGGCTTCCTGTGGGTCATCCGGCAGCGTTCCATACTGCCCCGAAAGACACCTGCGCAACTCCCGCTCCTCGATGCGCTCAACGCGTTGGGTCATCTGGGCGGACGGGGCACTGTTCTGGTTCCGCCGGGCGTTGAACGCCCCCATGACTCCACCGAACAGGATCGAGGCGAGCACGACGAGGGCTAAAACTCGGATCAGCCTCCGGGACAGAAGGCGTCGTAGCTCTACCGTGAAGTTCCTCACCCTTTGTCCTCGTCGATGCGAGGTTCATCGGTCGTCAGCTTCAGGAATACCGTCTCGAGATCCACTTCCTCCGACCGCATCTCGGACAGGTAGATCCCTCTTTCAGCCAGCGCCCGCGTCACCTGAGCTCCCTGGGAAGCGGGAACCTCGACGCTAAGCAAGTCGTTCCGGGACTCCACAGCCATCCCGGCTTCGCGGAGAACGCTGATGGCTTGGGCTTGATCGTCGACCCGGACGAGCAACCCGGACGCGCGATCGCGTGACAAGACCTCTTCCACGGGACCGGCTGCCACGCAGCGACCCCGGGCGAGTATCGCGACGCGATCGCACATCTGTTTGACCTCGGGGAGGATGTGGCTCGAGACGAATACCGTGCGTCCCTCGCTGCCCAAGAGCCTCACGAGCTCACGCACTTCCTTGATCCCCGCTGGGTCCAAGCCGTTGGCCGGCTCATCGAGGATCAACAACTCCGGATCCTTCAGCAACGCTGCGCCGATACCCAGCCGCTGCTTCATCCCGAGGGAATAGGTCTTCACGCGATCCCCGCCTCGCTCCGTCAGGCCCACCTTCTCCAGGACGTCGTCGACGGCTCTACGTCCGATCCCGTAGGTAGCCCCCAATAGCTCGAGATTCCGGCGGCCCGAGAACCCGGGGAACATGGTGGGGGTCTCGACGATCGCACCGACTTTCGAGATCGCCGCCGGCAGCTCTCGCGGGGGCGTCGCTCCGAGGATCCGGCAGGTTCCGGACGACGGCGCGATGAGACCCAACAGGCAACGGATCGTGGTTGTCTTTCCCGCCCCGTTCGGTCCGAGGAATCCAAACACTCCGCCCTCGGGCACCGTCAGGTCGAGGCCGTCGAGCGCGACGGTCCGCCCCTTCCGAAATCGCCGGTACTCCTTTCGGAGCCCCTCGACCTCGATCACAGCCACGCGGTATGTATCTCCCTGATCGACAATATGCGCCGATGGTACCGGTCGCCGTACCCCCTCAACCGGGAACGGATCTTCGTGCGAGGCTCGCGAGCATGGACGACCATCTCCTGTCCCTCGCTCGCGAGACGATCGGATTCATGCCGGAGGACGAGGGACTGGCGCTCCGAGACGCCGGTCTTCGGGCTCCCGGCGGCTCGTGGGTTGAGATCGGCAGCTACTGCGGTAAGTCGACCCTCTACCTCGGCGACGGTGCGCGGTACAACGGAGCGCTCCTTTACTCGATCGATCATCATCGAGGTTCGGAGGAGCACCAGGCGGGCGAGGAGTGGCACGATCCCTTGCTCGTGGATGACGCCGGTCGCGTGAACACGCTCCCCCACTTCATGAAGACGATCGTGCGAGCGCAGCTGCAGGAAGTCGTCGTGGCCGTCTCGGGACGATCGAGCTCGGTTGCCGGCGGCTGGACCAGGCATCTGTCCCTAGTCTTCATCGATGGAGGGCACAGTGAAGCGGCTGCTCAGGCCGACTACGAAGGCTGGGCCGGCCATCTGACGTTGGGCGGGATCCTGGCGATCCACGATGTCTTCCCCGATCCCAAAGACGGAGGGCGGGCCCCCTTCCTGATCTACGACCGGGCGTTGAAGTCGCGCCGCTTCCGCGAGCTCTCGGCGTGCGGCAGCCTGCGAGTCCTACAGCGCGTCGCCGACGGGAGCGCGCAGCTCCACGATCCGAGGTAGAGCCGACCCGCCGAAGAACCCCTCCAGGGCGTCGTGTCCGTGGATGAGGTTCGTGGCCAAGATGACCGCTGCTCCGCTCCAGGTCGTTCGCTCTCGCGGCCATTTCACGCCGTCCGGGTGGGTCGCGCCCATCCAGTAGGACCCGTCGTCCCAGCGCAGGTGCTCCACCCAATCGAGCAGAAGTGAAGCCTCGTCCGTCATGCCCCACACGCTGCATGCGAGTGCCAGCTCCGCGGTCTCGGCCGACGTGATCCACGGACGTAACGTGACGCACCTGCTTCCTGCGCCTTCGATCACGAATCGCTCCCACCCTTCAACGAGAGCCCCGCGAGCTGCGACGGCATCAAGACTTCCGCTCAGCGCCGGGTAGTACCAGTCCATCGCAAACTGAGGCTTCGGTTCGAATGCCCCCGGTGAGGTGGCAAGAGCTGCGCAGAGGGATGAGGCCGACAGCTCCCAGTCGGGTCGTTCCTCACCTAGCCCTGCGGCGATCGCGATGGCCGACCTAAGGCTCATCAGGATGCACGCGCTCGACGTGAGCAGGGCACCGGGCCACGGGATTCCCCAAGTGTCGCTAGCCCAAGAGATCGTTCCATCCGCGCGCTGGAGCCGGAGGACGAAATCGACTGCTCGCTCGACCACGCCCCACATCTCTCTCAAGAAGGGTTCGTCGGAGGTCGTCAGATAGTGAACCCAGACGCCGGCTGCAACATACGCGCAGAAGTTCGCGTCTCGCGCTCGGTCTTCGGGACGATCGTGCAGGTACAAGGCGTACCAGGAGCCGTCCGGGAGTTGACGCTCCCGAAGCCATGCGTACGCACGCGCCGCCTCGTGTGAGCGCCCGCATACATCGAGAGCCATCGCACATTCGACGAGGTTCCAGGTATCGGTACGGCCGCCGGGGAAGTGAGGTATCGCGCCACTCGTCAACTGACAAGCTGCGATCGCATCGGCAGTCGCGCCCATCTCTTTCGAAGATCTCAATGGTTCAGGGACCGTCCTCGCGGCGCGCGTACATGACCAGGCTCTTACCCATCACCGGATCGAGCACCTGCTCCAGGGCTCGCGTGAACACAGGCCGCTTCTCGATGTCCCAGACGAGCATCCGGTGGTACCTCCGCACGATGGCTGCGTCCTCGTTATCCGAGCCCACCCAGCACTTGAGCCACCAGTAGGGAGCGTGAAGCGCGTGGGCGTGATGGTGACCGAGAGGCCGGAAGCCAGCGGTGGTGAGCTTCTCTTCGAGGTCCGCGCGCTCGTAGATGCGAACGTGCCCGCCTGCAACGGCGTGGTACCGGTCGGAGAGCTTCCAGCAGATCCGTTCCGGCCACGATCGGGGAACCGTGCAGACGATCGTCCCCCCAGGCTTGATCACGCGGGCCAGCTCCGTTAGGGCTCCCCGATCATCGGGAACGTGCTCCAAAACCTCCGAGGCGATCACTACATCGAACGTGGCACGGCGCAACGGAAGCCCGGTCACGTCTCCGTTGGTGCACCAAGACGCCGTTCCCGATGGGAGGCCACCCTCGAGTCGCATCGCCGCCGACATCGCGGCGACGTCCTTGAGGACGGCCCCGTCGAGGTCAACCGACATCACCCGGGCACCGCGTCTAAGGGCCTCGAAGGTATGCCTGCCGGAGCCGCAACCGACATCCAGGACAGTGTCCCCGGGTCGCAGTGGCAGGCGATGGAAGTCGACCGTCAGCAAGAGGCCTGCACTTCTCGATAGAGAGCAGCCGTCTGGGACGCGCTCGCGTTCCAGGTGAATCTGCTCAGCGTCCGCCTCCTACCCGCGCGACCCAGTCGCTCGCGCAGCGTGTCCTCATCCAGCATCGATCCGATAGCCGAGGCAAGCGCGCTTGCATCCCCTGGGGGGACCAACCAACCCGCCTCTCCATCGGGTCCTACCACCTCAGGCAGCGCCCCCCCAGTGGTGGTCACCAAGGGCACCCCACACGACATCGCCTCGATGGCCGGCAAGGAAAACCCCTCGTACAACGATGGCACCACCGCGACCTGCGCTTCCGCGTAGAGCTCGACCAACCGGAGAGAATCGACCCGGCCCTCGAATCGAACTGCGTCGCCGATCCCGTATCGGTGCGCGAGCTCGCGCGGCCCCCGTGACATCCCTCCCTTCCCAACGACGACGAGCTCGACGTCTCTTTCCGTCTTCAGCTTCGCGATGGCCTCGATAAGGAAGGACAACCCTTTGATGGGAAGGTCCGCGCTGGCAACGGTGATCACGCGGCCGGGTACACGCCGGATCCTGGGCAATGGGCAAAACAACTCAGCGTCGACGCCATTGTGGACCACAGAAACGCTGCGAGGATCCGCCTTGAACTCCCGGACGACGTCCCCCCTGGCGCTATCCGACACGGTGAGAAGTTTCGGCAAGCGACGAGCGACGCGCGACTGCATCCGCGTGAATCCGTACCAGCGCTTCAACGCCGCTCGTCTGCCCTTGGTAGCAGCCTTGTGGAGATCCACCTGTCTATCGAGTGAGATCGGATGATGCACAGTGGCGACCGTCGGCATCCTCTTGGCCACTTCGAGAAGCCCGTAGCCCAGACATTGATTGTCGTGGACGATGTCGAAATCGTGAACTCGAGAACGCAACTCTCGAGCGACCCTCAAGCTGAAAGACAGGGGCTCGGGAAAAGCGGCGGTGCACATGAGCCCGTACTCCAGGAGATCGATCCAGTCCCGAAACTCGTCTCGCGCCGGGCGCCGGAACGGGTCCTCGGGTCGGTACAGGTCAAGGCTTGGAAGGGGGGTGAAAGCGATCCCCTCGTCGAGGACTGGAAACGGCTGCCCCGCGAAGACCTCTATCCGGTGTCCGAGCTCCGTAAGGGCGCGGCTGAGATAGCGGACGTAGACACCCTGACCCCCGGAATGCTGATGCCCCCGGTAGGTGAGCAATGCGATCCTCAAGCTGTCGTTCTCCGGCCTCATAGAAGCAGGTACCTTACGACCCGGCGACACCGGCCCCTTGCTATGACGTCCCGGCAGGAACATAGTGAGACATAAGGACTCGAGCAACGGGTCGATCTCTACAGCTTGGAGACCCATGCCCAATACGGTCCTCATCGTGGATGACGACGAGTCCATCAGACTGGCGCTCCGGATGATGTTCGACGCGAGCGAGTTCGAGGTCGTCGGCGAAGCGGCCGATGGCGTTCAGGCCGTCCTGCTCGCCCTCAAGCACCAACCTTCGCTCGTCGTGCTGGACTACTCCATGCCCCGCCTGGGCGGCGAAGGGGCCGCCCAGATACTCAGGTCCATCTCTCCTGCAACGCGCATCGTCGCGTTCTCGGGCCGGCTCGAGTCAAAGCCGGACTGGGCGGACGCATTCTTGAACAAGGAAAGGGTCGCCGACGTCGTCCCCGTCTTGCAGGCCCTCCTGGCTTAGATCTCGCGCTCTACGTTGAATTGCGGATTCCAGCGGCCACCTTTTCCGGTCGACGATAGAGCAACGCAGTCGATCGGGGAGGATCAGGGATGAGCGTAGAAACGCTGGACACCGGCGGGCGATCCGCTGCAGAGACCACCTTGCGCGCAGTTCAACAGCGAGCCTTCGAGCGGATGATGGCCGCCTCCGACAAACCGGAGTGTCCCGAGGTCGTGCAGTCCGCGGTCGAAGAGTTCCTCGATGCGTGTGAGGCGTACATCGCCCCCAAGTAACACAAAAGGCCGGACCACGTACCGTGCCGACTCCCATACGTCTAGCCTTTGAGTTCCTCCGCCTTCAGATCCCCAGACCCCAGGCCGCCAAGGCCCTGCTCTAAGCTCGCCCCTTGAATCTACGGAGTCCGATGGCCCGGTTACTGAGCGTTTCGATCCTCGCAACGCTCATGACGTCCTCGTGCACACAACAGGTCTCGAAAGAAGACTACGTAACGGATGTGAACCGGCTGTGCGACGAGACCCGCCGTGAACTCGACGCCAACGGAGCCGCGCTCAGGAACGCCTCCTCGGTGGACGAGGTGCGGGCGGCAGTCAAGCGGGGTCGGGCCATCTTCGAACGTTTCCAGGGCGACATCGCTGCGCTCGAGAAACCGGCGGAGGATCGGGCGATCCTCGATCGATGGCTGGCCGCGATCGACGAAGTCGTCGATCTGATGCGGCGCCTGGAGGAGGCCACCGAATCCGGAGACATCGGAGCCATCGATAAGGTCGCGCAGGCGGCTGCAAGCGCCCAGACCGAAGGCGACGCACTGGCAACGGACTACGGTATCGAGGCATGCGCCGGATAGCAGGACCTCCCACATCCGGGCCGAGGGCCCGTGACTGACTCCGCCGACCTCGTGGTCGTTGGAGGAGGGACGATCGGGGGATGGGCCTCCTACTTCGCCGCGTCGTCATTGGGCAAGGGGCGGGTCATCGTCCTCGAACGCGCGCAAGTGGGTGATGGAGCCAGTAGCCGAGCGGCGGGGGTCGTGCGCGCGCAGGGAGGAACGCCCGCGACTGTTGCACTCGGACGATGGTCCATCGACTTTTACCGATCCCAGCACGACCTCTTCGGCTTCGACTCCGGCTTTCGCGAGCTCGGCTACATGCTGCTCGCCGCAACCGGGCAGGACGTAGACGATGCTCGGAAGCGCGTCGAGATGCAGCGCGCGGAGAACCTTGACGTTCGGTGGCTGACACCCGAGGAAGCCGTCGCGGTCGCGCCGACGCTCGGCTTGGATGGACACCTTGGAGCTACCTACGTCGCAACCGACGGAGCCATCGATCCGCCTCGCAACGTCATGGCGTACACGATGGCGTTGAAGCAAGCCGGGGTGGACCTGCGTGAAGGAACCCAGATGACCCGGCTCGTCACGGCCCCCGGTTCGGAGAGAAAAGTCAAAGTCATTGGAGTCGAGACACCGGATGGCGTCATCTCGACGGAGCGGGTGCTCCTCACGGGAGGGCCAAGCCTGCGAAGCATCGGGCGCAGGGCGGGGATCCAGATCCCGGTCGGTGGAGCCCGCCATCAGATTGCGATCACCGAGCCACACCCGGGGTTCGATGTCGAACGAGCACCCATGATCTTCGACCTCAGAGCCGGCTTGTACTGGCGACTCGAAGAAAGTGGCCTCCTGTTCGGGATGAGTAATCCCAATGAGCCTCCGGGAGAAGCCCGGTCGATCGACTGGGACTACATGAAGAAGATGCGGGTTCGCCTCGCGGAGCTCGTGCCTCTGACGCGCGCTCTCGATCTCCGCAAGGTGTGGGCGGCCACGATCGATTACACCCCCGACCATCTACCGATACTGGGACCCGCGACGACCTTCGATGGGTCGATCGAAGGTGTGACGGTTGCAGCCGCGGGAGGTCACGGAATGATGTGGGGGCCTGCGGTCGCTCGCATCGCCGCAGATCTGGTACTTGAAGGTAAGACGGGATTGACAGACGTCTCGGGATTGGGCCTCGACCGATTCGATGCGGACGGAAGGAGCCGTCTTCAGGCTGACCCGATCGCGCTCCCGTTCCCCGTAGTGACCGACTGACTCGTCAGGAATCCGCCAGGGTCATCTTCTCCATGAGGTATGGGGGCTCACTCGATTGGGACACGGAGCCGTCCGAGTTGAAGACCAGGAATCTGTCGAGCGTTCCCATGAACCAGCGATCGTGGGTGACCACGATCACCGTTCCCTCGTAGCGGGAGAGGGCCTCTTCGAGAGCCTCTGCCGATTCGATATCGAGGTTGTCTGTTGGTTCGTCCAACAACAGCATCGTGGAACCCCGCAACTCCATCATCAGGATCTGCAGAC